>NZ_JBMNDR010000001.1:0-279461 GCF_052543235.1 Streptomyces sp. SAS_272
TGCCGCGGCGAGGCACGGCGGCCTCAGTAGTGGTAGCGGGCCTTGAGGATCTTCACTTCCTTCTCGTCCACCCGGTACACGAGCCGGTGCTCGGGAGCTGGACCCGCGCTCTGTCTGAGCCCCAGGAGCCCCAGGAGAACCAGGAGAACCAGGAGACCCAGGACGCCCGGGCGGCCGGCGGTGGTCGTGAGTCACGTCTCACCGCCACGCTCGGCGTCGGCCCGGGCCTGCCCGACCGCCTCGGTCTGCGCGCCCCGGACGCCCTGCGCGACCTGCCCTCCTTTCCCGGAGACCGGCTCGACCCCGCCCGCTGCGGCGGCGACGTGCTGGTGCAGCTGTGCGCCGACTCGGCCGACGTCACCGAGGCGACCGCGGCCACCCTGACCCGGCTGGCGGGGGACGCGCTGGTTCCGCGCTGGCGGCAGGCCGGCTTTCTGCCGCCCTCCCCGGACGGCGGCGGCACCCCGCGCGACCTGCTCGGCTTCAAGAACGGCAGTGCCAACCCGACCGCCGAGGAGTGCGAGCGCTGGGTGTGGTCGGGCGACGCGACCTACCTCGTCGTCCGGCGCGTCCACCTGCGTGTGGAGGACTTCGCCCGGCTCGCCGTGCACCGTCAGGAGGAGGTCGTCGGCCGCCGCCGCGCGACCGGCGCCCCGCTCGACGGCGGATCCGAGGACGACGAGGTCGACCCGCTCGCGAAGGACGCTCAGGGCCGGTACACCACGCCGCCGCGCTCGCACGTGCGCGCCGTGAGCCCCCGCCTCGACGACGGCGCCCGGATGCTGCGCCGCAGCTACTCCTACGCCGACGGCCCCACCGACCAGGGCCTGCTGTTCCTCGCCTTCATGCGGGACCCGGCGCTGTTCGCCCGGGTGCAGCGCCGCATGGCCGCACAGGACGACCTGACCGCGTTCATCCAGGCGCGGGGCTCGGCGGTGGCGTACGTCCTGCCGGGCGCCGGCCCGGGACGTCCGCTGGGCGCGGAGCTGCTGGCCTGAAGGCGGCACGGTCACAGTCCGGGCCCCGCGCCGACGAGGACCGGCGCCGACGAGGGCGGCACAGACGAAGGCCGCTCCGTCGAGGGCGGCTCCGTCGAGGGGCTGCCCTGACGAGGACACACGAGCCGACGAGGGCTGCCACGGGCGTGCGGGACAATGGGCCGTATGCCTTCCGCACTCCCCGACGGTGAGCCGGTTCCCGGCGACGGCGCGCTCCCGGCGTCCGCACTCGCCGGCGCCGCCGACCGCCCTCTCGGGTTCTATCTGCACGTTCCGTACTGCGCGACCCGCTGCGGGTACTGCGACTTCAACACCTACACCGCGACGGAGCTGCGCGGCACCGGCGGGGTCCTCGCCTCGCGCGACAACTACGCGGACACCGTGATCGACGAGATCCGGCTGGCCCGCAAGGTCCTCGGCGACGATCCGCGCGAGGTCCGCACGGTCTTCGTCGGCGGCGGCACGCCGACCCTGCTGGCCGCGTCCGACCTGGTACGGATGCTGGGCGCGGTCCGCGACGAGTTCGGCCTCGCGGCGGACGCCGAGGTGACGACGGAGGCCAACCCGGAGTCCGTCGACCCCGCGTATCTGACGGCCCTGCGCGAGGGCGGCTTCAACCGGGTCTCGTTCGGCATGCAGAGCGCGCGGCAGCACGTGCTGAAGGTCCTCGACCGCACGCACACCCCCGGCCGGCCCGAGCGGTGTGTGGCGGAGGCGCGGGCGGCGGGCTTCGACCACGTCAACCTGGACCTGATCTACGGCACCCCCGGCGAGTCGGACGACGACTGGCGGGCCTCGCTGGAGGCGGCCCTGGGCGCCGGACCCGACCACGTCAGCGCGTACGCCCTGATCGTCGAGGAGGGCACGCAACTGGCCCGCCGGATCCGCCGCGGCGAGGTCCCGATGACCGACGACGACGTGCACGCCGACCGCTATCTGATCGCGGACGAGGTGATGTCGGCGGCGGGCTACGACTGGTACGAGGTCTCCAACTGGGCCACCTCGCGGGCGGCCCGCTGCCTCCACAATGAGCTGTACTGGCGCGGCGCCGACTGGTGGGGCGCCGGGCCGGGCGCACACTCGCACGTCGGCGGGGTGCGCTGGTGGAACGTCAAGCATCCGGGGGCGTACGCGGCGGCGCTGGCGGCGGGCCGCTCCCCGGGCGCGGGCCGGGAGCTGCTGTCCGACGAGGACCGCAGGGTGGAGCGGATCCTGCTGGAGCTGCGGCTGCGCGAGGGGGCGCCGCTCGACCTGCTCCGGCCCGCGGGGCTCTCGGCGTCCCGCCGGGCGCTGGGGGAGGGGCTGCTGGAGGGCGGACCGTACGACGAGGGACGCGCGGTGCTCACGTTGCGCGGCCGGCTGCTGGCCGACGCGGTGGTACGGGATCTGGTGGACTGATCCCCCGGGGAGCGAACCGGTGCGCGAGGCGGGCCGTGGCCGGGGTGTGCGGGCGGACGTCAGGCCCCGCCGTCCGTGACGGAAGCGGGCTGTGGCCGGGATGTGCGGGCGGACGTCAGGCACCGCCGTCCGTGACGGAAGCGGGCCGTGGCCCGGGCGTGCGGACGGACGTCAGGCGCCGCCGTCGGTGACGAAGTCGATCAGTTCCTCGACGCGGCCCAGCAGCTCCGGCTCCAGGTCCTTGTAGGAGCCGACCCGCTTCAGGATCGCCTGCCACACCGCCCCGGTGTTCTCCGACGGCCAGCCCAGCGCCCGGCACACTCCCGTCTTCCAGTCCTGGCCGTGCGGGACGCGCGGCCACCCGGCGATCCCCAGGGACGCCGGTTTCACGGCCTCCCAGATGTCGATGTACGGGTGGCCGACGACCAGCGCGTGCTCGCTGGTCACCGCCTGCGCGATGCGCCACTCCTTCGTCCCCGGCACCAGGTGGTCCACCAGGACGCCGAGCCGGGCGTCCGGTCCGGGGCCGAACTCGGCCACGATCGAGGGCAGGTCGTCCACCCCTTCCAGGTACTCCACGACCACGCCCTCGACGCGCAGATCGTCGCCCCACACCTTCTCGACCAGCTCGGCGTCGTGCCGGCCCTCGACGTAGATACGGCCGGCCCGCGCGACACGCGCGCGGGCGCCGGGGACGGCGACCGAACCCGAGGCGGTGCGGGCGGGACGGGAGGGCCCCGCGGCGGGCCTCACCAGGGTCACCACCCTGCCCTCCAGCAGGAAGCCGCGCGGCTCGAGCGGGAACACCCGGTGCTTGCCGAAGCGGTCCTCCAGGGTCACCGTGCCCGCCTCGCAGCGGATCACCGCGCCGCAGAAACCGGTGCCGGGCTCCTCCACCACCAGGCCGGGCTCCGCCGCGACCTCGGGAACCGGCGCCGGCTTCTTCCAGGGAGGGGTCAGGTCGGCGGAGTACTGGCGCATTCGGATGACGATAGGAGAATCCCCGGGGCGGGATTACGGCGACACGCCGAATCGTGCCGCCAGCGCGTCCCGCTGTGCCCGTACGAACGCCGCGTCCACCACGGCCCCGTGACCGGGCACGTACCGCGCGTCCTCGCCGCCGAGGTCGAGGAGCCGGTCCAGGGCGGCGGGCCAGCGCGACGGCACCGCGTCCGGGCCGGCCTGCGGATCGCCGGACTCCTCGACCAGGTCGCCGCAGAAGACCGTCTCGGGCTCGCCGGCCGCCGCACCCGGGACGAGGACCACCAGATCATGGGCGGAGTGGGCGGGGCCCACGTTCGCCAGCAGGACCTGCCGGCCGGCGCCCAGGTCGAGCGTCCACTCCCCGGAGACGAAATGGCGGGGCCGTACGAGCGTGTCCGCGGCCTCGGTCGCCGCGGCCTCGTCCACGCCCTGCCGCACCGCGTCCTCCCGCAGCTCGTCGGCCGGCACGGAGTCGATGCCCACCGCCCCGAACACCTCCGCGCCGGCGAACGCCGCCGCACCCAGCACATGGTCGAAATGGGGGTGTGTGAGCGCGAGATGGGTCACACGTCCGCCGGCGAGCCGCTCGGCCTGCGCCCGCAGCAGCGCGCCCTCCGCCAGCGTCGATCCGGCGTCGATCACCAGCGCCGTGCCCGCCCCGACGACCAGCCCCACCGTGCAGTCCCAGCCCGGCAGCCGGCACCGGCCCACCCCGGCCGCGACCCGCTCCCATCCCAGCTCTTCCCAAGTCATCGTCATGCCGCGACGCTAGCTGCACGGCATCCGTGCCGGGGCCGACCTTGCCCCGGGTGTACCCCACAGCCGTACACTGGCCGGGGAACGCTGGCACTCGAATGTGAAGAGTGCCAAAGGCGAGGGCCCAGGGGACTGGGGGACGACATTCTGGAGGTGTGCGCGCGATGCTGAGTGAACGCAGGCTCCAGGTGCTGCGCGCCATCGTCCAGGACTACGTCGGCACCGAGGAGCCGGTGGGGTCCAAGGCGCTCACCGAGCGGCACAACCTCGGCGTCTCCCCGGCGACGGTCCGCAACGACATGGCCGCCCTGGAGGACGAGGGGTACATCGCCCAGCCGCACACCAGCGCCGGGCGGATCCCCACGGACAAGGGCTACCGGCTCTTCGTCGACAAGCTGGCCGGCGTCAAGCCGATGACCGGCCCCGAGCGGCGCGCCATCCAGAACTTCCTGGACGGCGCGGTCGACCTCGACGACGTCGTGGCGCGGACGGTACGGCTGCTCGCGCAGCTCACCCGGCAGGTCGCCGTCGTGCAGTACCCGTCCCTGACCCGCTCGACCGTGCGGCACGTGGAGCTCCTCTCCCTCGCGCCGGCACGCCTGATGCTGGTGCTGATCACGGACACCGGGCGGGTCGAGCAGCGGCTGGTGGACTGCCCGGCGCCCTTCGGGGAGTCCTCGCTGGCGGATCTGCGCGCGCGGCTGAACAGCCGGGTGGCGGGCCGCCGCTTCAGCGACGTGCCTCGGCTGGTGGAGGACCTGCCGGACGCCTTCGAGGCGGAGGACCGCGGCACGGTGACGACGGTGCTCTCCACGTTGCTGGAGACGCTCGTCGAAGAGAACGAGGAGCGGCTGATGATCGGCGGAACCGCCAATCTCACCCGCTTCGGACATGACTTTCCCCTCACCATCCGGCCCGTCCTGGAGGCCCTCGAGGAGCAGGTCGTGCTCCTCAAACTCCTTGGCGAGGCGGGGGATTCGGGCATGACCGTACGCATCGGTCACGAGAACGCCTACGAGGGACTCAACTCCACTTCCGTGGTGTCGGTCGGCTACGGTTCGGGCGGCGAGGCAGTCGCCAAACTCGGCGTGGTCGGACCGACCCGCATGGATTACCCGGGAACGATGGGAGCGGTACGAGCGGTGGCACGGTACGTCGGACAGATCCTGGCGGAGTCGTAAGTGGCCACGGACTACTACGCCGTCCTCGGCGTGCGCCGCGACGCGTCGCAGGAAGAGATCAAGAAGGCCTTCCGGAGGCTCGCGCGCGAGCTGCACCCGGACGTCAACCCGGATCCGAAGACCCAGGAGCGGTTCAAGGAGATCAACGCCGCCTACGAGGTGCTGTCGGACCCGCAGAAGAAGCAGGTCTACGACCTCGGCGGCGACCCGCTGTCCCAGGCGGGCGGCGGTGGCGCCGGCGGCTTCGGGGCGGGGGGCTTCGGCAACTTCTCCGACATCATGGACGCGTTCTTCGGCACGGCGTCGCAGCGTGGGCCCCGCTCGCGCACCCGGCGCGGCCAGGACGCGATGATCCGGCTGGAGATCGACCTCGAGGAGGCGGCCTTCGGCACCACGAAGGACCTCCAGGTCGACACGGCGATCGTCTGCACGACGTGCAGCGGCGAGGGCGCGGCCCCCGGCACCAGCGCTCAGACGTGTGACATGTGCCGCGGCCGCGGCGAGGTGTCGCAGGTGACCCGGTCGTTCCTGGGCCAGGTCATGACGTCGCGGCCGTGTCCGCAGTGCCAGGGCTTCGGCACCGTCGTGCCGACCCCGTGTCCCGAGTGCGCGGGCGACGGGCGTGTGCGCTCGCGCCGCACCCTGACGGTGAAGATCCCGGCCGGCGTCGACAACGGCACCCGGATCCAGCTCGCGGGCGAGGGGGAGGTCGGCCCCGGCGGCGGCCCCGCCGGCGACCTGTACGTGGAGATCCACGAGCTGCCGCACGCGCAGTTCCAGCGGCGCGGCGACGACCTGCACTGCACGGTGACCCTGCCGATGACGGCGGCGTCCCTCGGCACCAAGGTGCCCCTGGAGACGCTGGACGGCCTGGAGGAGGTCGACATCCGGCCCGGCACCCAGTCCGGCCAGTCGATCCCGCTGCACAGCCGGGGCGTCACGCATCTGCGCGGCGGCGGGCGCGGCGACCTCATCGTGCACGTCGAGGTGCAGACCCCGACGAAGCTCGATCCCGAGCAGGAGCGGCTGCTGCGGGAGCTGGCGAAGCTGCGGGGCGAGGAGCGGCCCACGGGGCAGTTCCAGCCCGGACAGCAGGGACTGTTCTCCCGGCTCAAGGACGCGTTCAACGGACGGTGACGGTGGAGGTGCGGCGGGCGGCAGTCTCTTCCGCCCGCCGTGCCTTTCCCCTCCTCCCGGACGGGCCGGGGGTGCGCGCCGACGACTGAATCTCCCGGCACGTGCCGAGGGGAAGGGCCGATTCGGACTTGTCCTGAGGACGTGACAACATGCCGCCATGTCCTCCGCGCTGACCGGTCTCCTCCCTCACCCGATCGTGCAGGCCCCCATGGCGGGCGGTGTCTCCGTCCCGCAGCTCGTGGCCGCCGTGTCCGAGGCGGGCGGACTCGGATTCCTGGCAGCCGGGTACAAGACCGCCGACGGCATGTACCAGGACATCAAGCAGCTGCGGAGCCTCACCAGCCGCCCCTTCGGCGTCAACCTCTTCATGCCGCAGCCCGAGTACCCCGGCGCGAGCACCGGCTCCACCGGAGCGGCCCAGGCCGCGCTCCCCGCTGCCGGCGCCGTTGACGTCTACGCCCACCAGCTCGCCGGTGAGGCCGTCTGGTACGACACCGAGCTCGGTGACCCGGACAGCGGCCGCGACGACGGGTACGACGCCAAGCTGGCGGTTCTGCTGGACAACCCGGTGCCGGCGGTGTCCTTCCACTTCGGCGTCCCGAGCGGCGAGGCGCTGGAGTCGCTGCGCCGCGCGGGAACGTTCACGCTGGTCACGGCGACCACCGTCGAGGAGGCCCTCGCGGTGGAGCGGGCCGGCGCGGACGCGGTCGTCGTGCAGGGCGTGGAGGCCGGCGGACACCAGGGCAGCCACCGGGACAACCCCGAGAACGACGGCTGCGGCATCGGCCTGCTCTCCCTGGTCGCCCAGGTCCGGGAGTCCGTGAGCCTGCCGGTCGTCGCCGCCGGCGGCATCATGCGCGGCAGCCAGATCGCCGCGGTCCTCGCGGCCGGCGCGAGCGCGGCACAGCTGGGCACCGCGTTCCTCGCCACACCCGAGTCCGGCGCGCACGCCGTGCACAAGCAGGCGCTGACCAACCCCCTGTTCGTGCGCACCGAGCTGACCCGCGCCTTCTCCGGCCGCCCGGCCCGCGGCCTGGTCAACCGCTTTCTGCGCGAGCACGGCCCGTACGCGCCCGCCGCCTACCCGGAGGTGCACCACCTCACCGTGCCGCTGCGCAAGGCGGCGGCCAAGGCGGGGGACGCCCAGGGGATGGCGCTGTGGGCGGGGCAGGGCCACCGGATGGCCCGCGAACTGCCCGCCGGACGACTGGTGGAGGTGCTGGTGACCGAACTCGCCGCGGCGCGGACAGCGTTGTCGCAGGGCTTCGCGGCCGACGAGGGCGGCGCCCGATGACCGCTCCCGTCTTCGTCGTCGACGAAATCCCGCACGGTCGGACCGAGTTCGTGCTGGACGGACCCGAAGGCCGGCACGCCGTCTCGGTGAAGCGCCTGCGGGCCGGCGAGGACATCGTCCTCACCGACGGCGCCGGACGCTGGGCGGAGGCCGAGGTCGTCGCCGCCGAGGGCAAGGACCGGCTGGTCGTGCGGCTGGGCGAGACGGTCGAGGAGCCCGTCGAGACGCCGCGGATCACCGTCGTGCAGGCCCTGCCCAAGGGCGACCGGGGCGAGCTGGCCGTCGAGACGATGACCGAGACCGGCGTCGACAAGATCGTGCCGTGGGCGGCCGCGCGCTGCATCACCCAGTGGAGGGGCGAGCGCGGAGCGAAGGCGCTCGCCAAGTGGCGGGCCACCGCCCGCGAGGCCGGCAAGCAGTCCCGCCGGGTCCGCTTCCCCGAGGTCGCGGAGGCGTCGACCGCCCGCCAGGTGGCCGCGCTGCTCGCCCGGGCCGACTTCGCCGCCGTCCTGCACGAGGACCGCGACTACGGCAGCGAGCCGCTGGCCGCCGCCGAACTCCCCGCCGAGGGCGAGATCGTGCTCGTGGTGGGCCCCGAAGGGGGCGTGTCGCCCGAGGAGTTGGCCCTCTTCGAGGAGGCGGGCGCGAAGGCGTACCGGCTCGGCCGGAGCGTGCTGCGCACCTCGACCGCCGGCACGGCGGCCGCGGCCCTCGTCCTGGGCCGCACCGGCCGCTGGTCCTGACCGCCCGCCCGTCTGTCCGCTCGTACGGCGGCCAGGCCTTGCCCGTCCGCCCGCCCGCCCTTCGGAGGTCAACGTGGAACTCGTCCAAGTCAGGCTGCTGGTCAGGGACTTCGCCCTCTGCTACCGCTTCTACGCCGACGTCCTCGGGCTGAAGCCGCAGTCGGGCGCGGAGCAGGGGCCGTACGAGAAGTTCAGCCCCGCCACCGGGTCGGCGGGCATCGCGATCCAGGACCGCGCGATGATGGCGGAGGTGCTCGGCGAGCTGGGCGACGCGGCGAACGGGCACCGTTCCCTCGTGGTGCTGCGCGTCGACGACCTGGACTCCTACTGCGCGGGCGTCACCGCCCGTGGCGCCGCCCTGATCCACGGCCCCGCTCCGATGACCGACCGTATGCGCGTCGCCCACCTCAAGGACCCGGAGGGGAACCTGGTGGAGCTTCAGGAATGGCTGCTGCTGCGCGGCTGAGCGCGACGGCGGTGAACAGCCCCCGCCCGTCCGGCTCATCGTCCGCGCGGAACGTGACCGCATACGGGCTACCGCAGGGCCGCCCCGAGTGGCACGCTGCCCTTCATGGGGGCATCGAGGCGTGATCGGCTGCTTCCGGCGGTGGCGGTCGTGTTCGCGGCGGTCGGCGTCGTGGCGTGCGAGCCGGGCGGGTTGAGCACCATGTCCGTGGCGCACACCACCGACGAGGCGGCGACGGCCGAGATCCAGCGACGGCACGTGGACGTGCGCTGGCTGACGTGCACGGCTCAGTACAAGGACGAGAAGAAGGCGGCCGCCGTCGCCGCCGTCGACTGCCGGGGCAAGACCTCCGACGGACGCGACATCACGGTCGAGGGCCGGGTCGCGCGGGCGGTCGACGGGGCCTGTGTGCGGGGGGACCTCACCGCGGTCGTCGGCCGGAAGCAGCTGTTCCGGGTGAGCGGGCTCGGCGACTGCAAGTCCGCGACGCCGTCGCCGGTCAAGCCGTCCGGTTCCGCCGCGCCCGGCGCCCGGCCGACCGTCACCGTGACGGTCACCGTCACCCAGACCGTCGGCGCGGGCGGCGCGGGGAAGTGACCGAAACCCCTGACCAGCGGGCCCGGCGATGCATACAGTGATCCGGTGACCCAGTCCGCGACGCCTGCCGCGTATCTCAGATTCCCGCACCTGCACGGCGAATTGGCGGCCTTCGTCGCCGAGGACGACGTGTGGCTCGCGCCCCTCGACGGCGGCCGCGCCTGGCGGGTCAGCTCCGACAACACGCCGGTCTCCTCGCCGCGCATCTCGCCCGACGGCGCCACCGTCGCCTGGACGTCCACCCGTGACGGCGCGCCCGAGGTGCACATCGCCCCCGTCGACGGCGGGCCCTCGACCCGGCTGACGTACTGGGGCAACGCGCAGACCCGGGTGCGCGGCTGGACCCCGGACGGCCGGGTCCTCGCCGTCAGCACCTACGACCAGGCGACCCTGCGGCGCAGCTGGGCCCGCGCCGTCCCGGTGGACGGCGGACCGGCGGCGACCCTGCCGTACGGGCCGGTCGGCACGGTCGCCCACGGCCCGCACACCGTGCTGCTGTCCGCGTCGATGGGCCGCGAGGCCGCCCACTGGAAGCGCTACCGGGGCGGCACCGCGGGCAAGCTGTGGATCGACCGGGAGGGCGACGGGGACTTCGTCCGACTGCACGAGGAGCTGGACGGCAACATCGAGTGCCCGGTGTGGGCCGGGGACCGTATCGCGTTCCTCTCCGACCACGAGGGCACGGGTGCGCTGTACTCCTCCCTCGCCGACGGCTCCGACCTGCGCCGGCACACGCCGCACGGGGGCGCCTCCCGCTCGGGCGAAGCCGAGAGCGGGGAAGGCTTCTACGCACGCCAGGCCGCCGGCGACGGCACCCGGATCGTGTACATGTCCGCAGGTGAGCTGTGGCTGCTCGACGACCTCGACGGGGCCGAACCGCGCCGCCTCGACGTCCGGCTCGGCGGCCAGCGCACCGACCGCCGCCCCTACCCGGTCGCCGCCTCCCGGTGGTTGGGCGGGGCCGCGCCCGACCACACCGCGCGCGGCAGCGCCGTCGAGGTGCGTGGCGCCGTCCACTGGGTCACCCACCGGTCGGGGCCCGCCCGGGTGCTCGCCGCCGAACCCGGCGTGCGGGCCCGGCTGCCGCGCACCTTCCGCACGGAGGGGGAGGAGTGGGCGGTGTGGGTGACCGACGCCGAGGGGGAGGACGCGCTGGAGTTCGCCCCGGCGACCGGCGCGGCCTCCGGCGCCACCCCGCGCCGGCTCGCCGCCGGACGGCTCGGCCGGGTCCTCGAGCTCGCCATGGCGCCCGACGGCAGCCGGGCCGCGGTCGCCGCGCACGACGGACGGCTGCTGCTCGTCGAGCGGGAGACCGGAGAGGTCCGCGAGGTCGACAGCAGCCCCGACGGCGAGGTGTCCGACCTGGTCTTCTCACCGGACTCGGCCTGGCTCGCCTGGTCGCACCCAGGGCCGCGGCCGCTCAGCCAGCTCAAGCTCGCCAACGTCACCGACCTGTCGGTCACCGAGGCGACCCCGCTGCGCTTCCGCGACTACGCGCCGGCCTTCACCCTGGACGGCAAGCACCTCGCGTTCCTCTCCACACGCGCCTTCGACCCGGTCTACGACGAGCACGTCTTCGACCTCTCCTTCGTGGCCGGCGCCCGCCCGCACCTCATCACGCTCGCGGCGACCACCCCCTCGCCCTTCGGCCCGCAGCGGCACGGCAAGCCGTTCGAGGCTCCCGACAAGGAGGAGACGCCCGACAGCGAGGGCACCCCCGCCACCCGTATCGACCTCGAGGGCCTCGCCGACCGGATAGTGCCCTTCCCGGTCGAGGCCGGCCGCTACTCCGGGCTGGCCGCGGCGAAGGACGGCGTGCTGTGGCTGCGGCATCCCGTGCACGGCGTCCTCGGGGCCTCCCGCGCCACCCCGGACGACCCCGGCCCGGACACCGAGCTGGAGCGCTACGACCTCGTCCACCTGCGCGTCGAGCACCTCGCGGCGGACGCCGACCGCTTCGAGGTCAGCGGCGACGGCAAGCGGCTGCTGCTGTGGACCGACGGCAAGCTCAAGGTCGTCCCCAGCGACCGGCGCGCCTCGGGCGACGAGGACAGCGACAGCAACGTCACCGTCGACCTCGGCCGGATCCGCCGCGTCGTGGACCCGTCCGCCGAGTGGCGGCAGATGTACGACGAGACCGGCCGGATCATGCGGGACAACTTCTGGCGGCCCGACCTCGGCGGCGTCGACTGGGACGGCGTCCTCGACCGCTACCGGCCCGTGCTGGAGCGGGTCGCGACCCACGACGACCTCGTCGACCTGCTGTGGGAGCTGCACGGCGAGCTCGGCACCTCGCACGCCTACGTCTCACCGCGCGGCGGCCACCGCGGGGGCGCCCGGCAGGGTCTGCTCGGCGCGGACGTCTCCCGTCACGCGGACGGCAGTTGGCGCATCGACCGGGTGCTGCCGTCGGAGACCTCCGACCCCGACGCCCGTTCCCCGCTCGCCGCGCCCGGCGTCGCCGTGCGGGCCGGCGACGCGATCGTCGCCGTCGGCGGGCAGCCGGTGGACCCGGTCACCGGGCCCGGGCCGCTGCTGGTCGGCACGGCCGGCAAGGTCGTCGAGCTGACGGTGTCGCCGTCCGGCGGGGGCGAGCCGCGGCACGCCGTCGTCGTCCCCGTCGCCGACGAGGAGGCGCTGCGCTACCACGCGTGGGTCGCGGACCGGCGGGCGTACGTGCACGAGGCGTCGGGCGGCCGCCTGGGCTATCTGCACGTGCCCGACATGCAGGCGCCGGGCTGGGCGCAGATCCACCGCGACCTGCGGGTCGAGGTGGCGCGGGAGGGCCTGGTCGTGGACGTCC
The DNA here is from genome assembly GCF_052543235.1 of Streptomyces sp. SAS_272. Lineage (NCBI taxonomy): Bacteria > Bacillati > Actinomycetota > Actinomycetes > Kitasatosporales > Streptomycetaceae > Streptomyces > Streptomyces sp. SAS_272. Next base: position 12,358 of record NZ_JBMNDR010000001.1, read on the forward strand.
GGGAGAACCGCGGCGGGCACACCTCCCAGCTGGTCGTCGAGAAGCTCGCCCGGCGCATCGTCGGCTGGGACGTGCCGCGCGGCATGCGGGCGTCCAGCTATCCGGAGGACGCGCCGCGGGGGCCCGTGGTCGCCGTCGCCAACGAGTTCTCCGGGTCGGACGGGGACATCGTCAACGCGGCGATCAAGGCGCTCGGCATCGGGCCGGTGGTCGGGACGCGCACCTGGGGAGGGACGGTCGGGATCGACAGCCGCTACCGGCTGGTCGACGGAACGCTCGTCACACAGCCCAAGTACGCCATCTGGCTGGAGGGTTACGGGTGGGGCGTGGAGAACCACGGCGTCGACCCCGACGTCGAGGTGGTGTGCGCTCCCCAGGACTACGCGGCCGGCCGCGACGTCCAGCTCGACGCGGCGGTGGCGTCGGCACTGGCCTCGCTGGAGACCACGCCCGCGAAAGTCCCGCCCGTGCTGCCCTGACCGGGGTCGCGGCACGCGCCGGGGGCGCCCGCACGGGCCGGAGCGACGCGGTCCCCCCGCTACCATGCCCCCGTACCGATCATCCGTCCGAGGAGGAAACCGCATGGCAGGGGAAGCGCAGGACGACTGTCTGTTCTGCAAGATCGTCGCGGGGACCATTCCGGCGACGATCGTGCGGGAGACCGAGACGACGGTCGCCTTCCGGGACATCAACCCCCAGGCGCCCACCCACGTCCTGGTGATCCCGAAGGCGCACCACGAGAACGCCGCGGCCCTCGCGGCCGCCGACCCGGCCCTCACCGCCGACGTGCTGCGCGAAGCCCAGGCCGTGGCCGACGAGGACAAGCTGGACAGCTACCGCGTCGTCTTCAACACCGGCGCGGGCGCCGGCCAGACCGTCTTCCACGCGCACGCGCACGTCCTCGGCGGCCGCGGTCTGCACTGGCCTCCCGGCTAGACCGCCGTGTCCGTACGCGAACTGGTCGTCCTCGGCACCGCCAGCCAGGTGCCCACCCGGCACCGCAACCACAACGGCTACCTGCTGCGCTGGGACGGCGAGGGCCTCCTCTTCGACCCGGGCGAGGGCACCCAGCGCCAGATGCTGCGCGCCGGGGTCGCCGCGCACGACATCCACCGGATCTGCGTCACCCACTTCCACGGCGACCACTCCCTCGGCCTCGCGGGCGTCGTCCAGCGCATCAACCTGGACCAGGTGCCGCATCCGGTCATCGCCCACTACCCGCGCTCCGGGCAGCGGTTCTTCGAGCGGCTGCGCTACTCCACCGCCTACCGCGAGACCGTCGGCATCACCGAGGAGCCGGTCGACGCGGACGGGCCGCTCGCCACCGCCGCCTCCTACCGGCTGGAGGCCGCGAGGCTCTCGCATCCGGTGGAGTCCTACGGCTACCGCGTCGTCGAGCCCGACGGCCGCCGCATGCTGCCCGAGCGGCTCGCCGCGCACGGCATCGGCGGACCCGACGTCGGCCGGATCCAGCGGGAGGGGGCGCTCGGCGGGGTCTCGCTCGACGACGTCAGCGAGGTCCGCCGCGGACAGCGGTTCGCGTTCGTCATGGACACCCGGCTGTGCGAGGGCGTGCACGCGCTCGCCGAGGGCGCCGACCTGCTCGTCATCGAGTCGACCTTCCTCGACGAGGACGAGCGGCTCGCCGTGGACCACGGTCATCTGACCGCCGGTCAGGCCGCCCGGGCCGCCCGCGACGCCGGGGTGCGGCATCTGGTCCTCACCCACTTCAGCCAGCGCTACTCCGAGCCGGAGGAATTCGAGCGGCAGGCGCGGGCCGCCGGGTTCGACGGCGAGCTGACCGTCGCCCACGACCTTCTGCGGATCCCGGTTCCGAAACGGCGGTGAAGCGGCCGTACCATGCTTTGATGCCCCTCCCCAAAGCCGAACTGCACCTGCACATCGAAGGAACCCTGGAGCCGGAGCTGGCCTTCGAGCTGGCCGCCCGCAACGGGGTCGCGCTGCCCTACGCCGACACCGACGAGCTCCGCGAGGCGTATCGGTTCGAGGACCTGCAGTCCTTCCTGAACCTGTACTACGAGCTCATGACGGTCCTGCGCACCGAGCGGGACTTCGAGGACCTCGCCGAGGCGTATCTCGCCCGCGCGGCCGCTCAGGGCGTGCGGCACGCGGAGATCTTCTTCGACCCGCAGGCCCACCTCGCCCGCGGGGTGGACATGGGCACGGTGGTGGAGGGACTGTGGCGGGCGCTGGGCCGCAGCGAGGCCGCCCACGGGATCTCGACCCGGCTGATCCTGTGCTTCCTGCGCGACGAGTCCGCCGAGTCGGCCCTGGCGACGCTGGACGCGGCGAAGCCCCACCTCGACCGGATCACCGGCGTCGGTCTGGACTCGGCCGAGGTCGGGCACCCGCCGGTGAAGTTCCGCGAGGTCTACGAGGCCGCCGCCGCGCTCGGGCTGCGGCGGGTCGCGCACGCCGGCGAGGAGGGCCCGCCGGAGTACATCACGCAGGCCCTCGACGTCCTCGGCGTCGAGCGCGTCGACCACGGGCTGCGCTGCATGGAGGACCCGGCTCTGGTGGAGCGGCTGGTGCGGGAGCGGATCCCGCTGACGCTGTGCCCGCTGTCCAACGTGCGGCTGCGGACCGTCGACGTGCTGGCGGAGCATCCGCTGCCGGCCATGCTGGACGCCGGGCTGCTGTGCACGGTCAACTCCGACGACCCCGCCTACTTCGGCGGTTACGCCGGCGACAACTTCGACGCCGTGCGCACCGCCCTGGGCCTGGACGAGGAGCGGCTGCGCGAGCTGGCCCGCAACTCCTTCCTCGCCTCGTTCCTGGAGGACGACGAGGAGCGGCGGGCGCGCTACCTGGCCGAGGTGGACGCCTACGTCTTCTGACCCGGCGTTCTCCGTCCGGCTCCGGCGTTCTCCTCGCTCCCGCCGGCTCGGCCGTTCTCCGTGCGCCGGCCCTGGTCGGCCGCGGTGTTCTCCGTGCGTCAACGCCAGTCGGCGGCGCCCGCTGAGCCCGGCGCGCTCGCCTCGATCTTCGCCCTGATCTCCCGCATCACCGTCACGATCCGCTCCTCGTGCTCAGGCGTCAGCCGGCCCACCGGCACCGAGCAGCTGATCGCGTCCTGGGCGGGAGCGTCGTAGCGCAGGGCGAAACCGAAGCCGACGATGCCGAGGACGCCCTCCTCGCGGTCCACGGCGTGACCGCGCGCCCGTATCTGCGCGAGGTCCGCCAGCAGCGCCCGCCTGTCGGTGTGCGAGTGGGGGGTCAGCGCCTCGTAGGGCCCCTCGGGCAGCTCCTCGTCCGGCCGCTGGGCCAGCAGGGCCTTGCCCAGCGCGCCGACGTGCGCGGGGAGCCGCCTGCCGACCCGGCTGATCGTGCGCAGGTATTCGTGCGACTCGCGCGTCGCCAGATACGCGACCCCCCGGCCGTCCAGCCGCCCCAGATGGATCGTCTCGCCCAGCGTCTCGGACGCCTCGTCGAGGAAGGGGCGCACCAGCCGCACCCGCGGGTCGGAGTCGAGGTAGCTCGTGCCCGTCAGCAGAGCGTGGATGCCGATGCCGTAGAGGGACCCGGTGACGTCGGTGCGCACCCAGCCGCGGCTGATCAGGGTCTGCAGCAGCGCGTACATCGAGCTGCGCGGCACCCCGAGCTCGTCCGCGAGCTCCTGCAGCCGCGCGGGCCGGTTGCCGCGCGCCGCGAGCAGTTCCAGCAGCTCGACCGTCCGCGCCGCGGACTTCACCTCCCGGACGCCCCCTGTCTCCGACATGAGCCGATCGTAAGCGCGGGTCCCGCTCCATTGACGCATGGCGTTCGTGTATCTAACCTCCATCTGCATACATGGATTGCGTCTACATAGGGAGATGGCAGGGAGATGGCGAGGGTGAGCCACAACCAGGACACGGTCCGACGCCTGCGGGACGGCATGGCGCAGGGAGTGCTGTCGTTCCCGCTCACGAGCTTCCACGACGACGGCTCCCTCGACCCCGACGGCTTCCGCGCGCACGTCGCCGGCCGGCTCGCCGCCGCCCCCGGCGCCCTCTTCCCGGCCTGCGGCACCGGCGAGTTCTTCTCCCTCGACGAGGAGGAGTACGGGCAGGTGGTGACGATCGCCGTCGAGGAGGCGGCCGGCCGGGTGCCCGTCGTCGCCGGCGTCGGCTACGGCTGGGCCCAGGCCGTTCGCTTCGCGCGCATCGCCGAGGAGGCCGGCGCCGACGCCCTCCTCGTCCTCCCGCACTACCTCGTCGCCGCCCCGCAGGACGGCCTCGTCGCCCAGCTGGAGCAGATCGCCGCCCGCACCCCGCTGCCCCTCATCGCCTACCAGCGCGGCCAGGTCGCGTTCACCGTCGCCTCCCTGAGACGCATCGCCGCCCTGCCGACCGTCGTCGGCCTCAAGGACGGCCACAGCGACCTCGACCGCCTCCAGCGGCTCACCCTCGCCGCCCCCGAGGGCTTCCTCTTCTTCAACGGCGCGGCCACCGCCGAGATCCAGGCCCGCGCCTACGCCGCCGTCGGCGTCCCCGCGTACTCCTCCGCCGTCCACGCCTTCGCCCCGGAGATCGCGAACGCCTTCTTCGCCGCCGCGCGCGACGGGGACGACAAGGCGGCGGACCGGCTGCTGCGCGACTTCTACGTCCCGCTCGTCGAACTGCGCGACCGGGTGCCCGGATACGCCGTGTCGCTGGTGAAGGCCGCGGCCCGGCTGCGCGGCCTGCGCGTCGGCCCGGTCCGCGCCCCGCTCACCGACCCCTCGCCCGCCGACCTCGCCGAGCTCCTGACCCTCCTGACCGCCGGCCTGGACCTCGTAGGAGCCGCCCTGTGAACCTCACGATCGCCGACGTCCGCCTCACCCCGATCCTGGTCGCCGACCCGCCCCTGCTCAACACCCAGGGCGTGCACCAGCCGTACACCCCCCGGCTGATCGTCGAGGTCGTCACCGCCGACGGGACCACCGGCATCGGCGAGACGTACGGCGACACCAAGTACCTGGAACTGGCCCGTCCTTACGCCGCGAAAATGATCGGCCGTCAGATCTCCGACCTGAACGGCCTGTTCACGCTCGCCGACGAGGTCGACGTCGACGGCTCCCGGGTCTTCGGGCAGGTGGACGTCGGCGGGCTGCGCGGCGTACAGACCGCCGACAAGCTGCGCCTGTCCGTGGTGTCCGCCTTCGAGGTCGCCTGCCTCGACGCTCTCGGCAAGGCGCTCGGCCTGCCCGTGCACGCCCTGCTCGGCGGCAAGGTGCGCGACGCCGTCGAGTACAGCGCCTACCTCTTCTACAAGTGGGCCGGCCACCCCGACGGGGTGCCCGCGGAGAAGGGCGACTGGGGCGCCGCCGTCGACCCGGCCGGAGTCGTCGAACAGGCCCGCCGCTTCACCGAGCGCTACGGATTCACCTCCTTCAAGCTCAAGGGCGGCGTCTTCCCGCCCCAGGAGGAGATCGCCGCCGTCCGCGCCCTGGCCGAGGCCTTCCCCGGACACCCGCTGCGCCTCGACCCCAACGGCGCCTGGTCCGTCGAGACCTCGCTGAAGGTGGCCGAGGAGATCGGCGGGCTCCTCGAGTACCTGGAGGACCCCGCGCTCGGCACCCCGGCGATGGCCGAGGTCGCCGCGCGGACCGACGTCCCGCTCGCCACCAACATGTGCGTGACGACGTTCGCCGAGATCAAGGAGGCCTTCACCCGCGACGCCGTCCAGGTCGTCCTCTCCGACCACCACTACTGGGGCGGGCTGCGCAACACCCAGCAACTCGCCGCGCTCTGCCGGACGTTCGGCGTGGGCGTCTCCATGCACTCCAACACGCACCTGGGCATCTCGCTGGCCGCCATGACCCAGGTGGCGTCCACCGTCCCGAACCTCCACCACGCCTGCGACTCCCACTACCCCTGGCAGTCGGAGGACGTCCTCACCGAACGGCTGACCTTCCACGACGGCAAGGTCGCGGTCTCCGACGCGCCCGGCCTCGGCGTCGAACTCGACCCCGGCCGCCTCGCGTTCCTCCACCGGCGCTGGCTCGACGACGACGGCGCCCTGCGCGACCGCGACGACGCGGCGGCGATGCGCGTGGCCGACCCTGCCTGGCAGACGCCCGCCGTGCCCCGCTGGTGACCGCGGTCCCCGCGCGGTAGGCGGGAGGCGCAGTGGGGCCGGCGACGGCGGGGCGCGGGGCGCCGGGCGGTCCCGCGCCCCGCCTCAGGAGCGGGCCGAGACCGTTCCGTACCGGCGGGTAGGCCCTGCCGCCCCGGGCCTGACGACCCCCGGAGCGTCCGCCCCGTGGTGCACACTGGCCAGATCGGCACCACGTCAGGGAGCGCACCGTGACCGCGTCCAACGCGTCCACCGGAGAGGGACGCCACCGCCACACCGGCCCGAACGGCCACACCGGCCGTACCGGGCAGGACCGCCACACCGGCCAGAACGGCCACCCGGGTCCCGGGCGGCGGGCCGCCCGGGTCGACCCGCTGGGGGAGCGCCGCGCCGCCGGCGACCCGCCGTGGGACGTCTACCTCACCGGGACGGTCTTCCTCGACATCATCTTCACCGGGCTCGACTCCGCCCCGGTGCGCGGGACCGAGTCCTGGGCACGCGGCATGGGATCGAGCCCCGGCGGCGTCGCCAACATGGCCACCGCGCTCGCCCGTCTCGGCCTGCGCACCTCCCTCGCGGCGGCCTTCGGCGACGACCACTACGGCGAGTACTGCTGGGACGCACTCGAACAGGGCGAGGGCATCGACCTGACCCCCTCCCGCTCGGTCCCCGGCTGGCACTCCCCGGTCACCGTCTCCATGGCCTACGAGGGCGAACGCACCATGGTCTCGCACGGACACGAGCCGCCGCCCGAGGAGCCGGCGCCCGAATGCCCGCCGCACGCCCGTGCCGCCGTCGCCTCCCTCACCCCCGGCATCCGCGCCCCCTGGATCGAGCAGGCCGCCCGCCGCGGCACCCGCGTATTCGCCGACGTCGGATGGGACGACACCGGCGCCTGGGACCTGGCCGGCCTCGCCGACCTGGAGCACTGCGAGGCCTTCCTGCCCAACGCTCAGGAGGCCATGCGCTACACCCGTGCCGACTGCCCCCGTGCCGCCGCGCACGCCCTCACCGAACACGTTCCGCTCGCGGTCGTCACCCTCGGCGCGGAGGGCGCGTACGCGGTGGACCGTGCCACGGGCGAGAGCGCCGAGGTCCCCGCCATCGCCGTCGAGGCCCTCGACCCCACCGGCGCCGGCGACGTCTTCGTGGCCGGCTTCGTCACCGGCACCCTGGCGGGGTGGCCGCTGGCCGACCGGCTGGCCTTCGCAGGTCTCACGGCGGCCCTCTCGGTGCAGGAGTTCGGCGGCTCGCTCTCCGCCCCCGGCTGGTCCGAGATCGCGGCCTGGTGGCGCAGGGTCCAGTCGGTCGAGGGCCAGGACCCCGAGGCGCTGCAGCGGTACGCGTTCCTGGACGGTCTGCTCCCGGCACTGCTCCCTGCGGCGGAGGAGGCCGCCCCGTGGCCGCTGCGCAGGGCGGTGCCGACGATCGGTTTCGGCCGTTCGGCATAGTCACCGGCACATGACAAAACCCCTGGGGCGTTGTCAGCCCCCTGGCGTACCCTTGAATCGCCAGGCCGCCCTTGTGGCAGGCGAGACGTATCCGGGAGGACGTAGAGGCCTTCGGGCCGGCCTATGACTCAGACACCGACAGCTCACACGCCCGCGCAGGGCAAGGCGAGAGCACAGTTCACCGTTCCCGCCCAGCACCCCATGGTGACCGTGCTGGGATCCGGAGACTCCCTCCTGCGCGTGATCGAGACGGCTTTCCCGGCGGCCGACATCCACGTCCGGGGCAACGAGATCAGCGCGGTCGGCGACGCACGGGAAGTCGCCCTTGTCCAGCGCCTGTTCGACGAGATGATGCTGGTGCTCCGCACCGGGCAGCCGATGACGGAGGACGCAGTGGAACGCTCGATCGCCATGCTGCGGGCGAGTGAGAACGGGACGAGTGAAGGCCAGGAGACCCCGGCCGAGGTTCTGACGCAGAACATCCTGTCCTCACGCGGCCGCACCATCAGACCCAAGACCCTCAACCAGAAGCGGTACGTCGACGCGATCGACAAGCACACGATCGTCTTCGGCATCGGCCCCGCGGGCACCGGCAAGACCTACCTGGCCATGGCCAAGGCGGTGCAGGCGCTGCAGTCCAAGCAGGTCAACCGCATCATCCTGACCCGCCCCGCGGTCGAGGCCGGCGAACGCCTCGGCTTCCTCCCCGGCACCCTCTACGAGAAGATCGACCCATACCTCCGCCCGCTCTACGACGCCCTGCACGACATGCTCGACCCCGACTCGATCCCGAAGCTGATGGCCGCGGGCACGATCGAGGTCGCCCCGCTGGCGTACATGAGGGGTCGCACGCTCAACGACGCCTTCATCATCCTGGACGAGGCGCAGAACACCTCGCCCGAGCAGATGAAGATGTTCCTGACCCGGCTCGGGTTCGACTCGAAGATCGTGATCACCGGTGACGTGACGCAGGTCGACCTGCCGAACGGCACCAAGTCCGGCCTTCGGCAGGTCCAGGAGATCCTCGAGGGCGTCGACGACGTGCACTTCTCCCGCCTGTCGTCCCAGGACGTCGTCCGGCACAAGCTCGTCGGCCGTATCGTCGACGCGTACGAGAAGTACGACAGCCACAACGGTACGGAGAACGGCACCCACCAGGGCGGCCGTAACAAGCGGAAGTAGACGAGCAGCGCCATGTCGATCGACGTCAACAACGAGTCCGGAACCGAGGTCGACGAGCAGGCGGTCCTCGACATCGCCCGCTACGCGCTCGCGCGGATGCGCATCCACCCGCTCTCCGAGCTCTCGGTGATCGTCGTGGACGCCGACGCCATGGAGCAGCTGCACATCCAGTGGATGGACCTGCCGGGGCCGACGGACGTCATGTCCTTCCCGATGGACGAGCTGCGTCCGCCGTCGAAGGACGACGACGAGCCCCCGCAGGGCCTCCTCGGCGACATCGTGCTGTGTCCCGAGGTCGCCGAGCGGCAGGGCAAGGAAGCGCCCACGGAGCACTCCATGGACGAGGAGCTGCAGCTGCTCACGGTCCATGGAGTGCTGCACCTGCTGGGCTACGACCACGAGGAACCCGACGAGAAGGCCGAGATGTTCGGCCTCCAGGCGGCCATCGTGGACGGCTGGCGGGCCGAGAAGGGCCTGACCGGGCCGTCGCCGGCGCCCACCGTCTCATGAGCCCCACCCTCATCGCCGGCGCTGTCGCGCTGGTCGTCGTCGCGTGGCTCGCCGCCTGCGCGGAGGCGGGTCTCGCGCGCGTCTCCAGCTTCCGCGCCGAGGAGGCCGTGCGGTCCGGCCGGCGCGGCAGCGCCAAGCTCGCGCAGATCGCCGCCGACCCCACCCGCTATCTCAACGTGGCCCTGCTGGTCAGGGTGGCGTGCGAGATGGCGGCCGCCGCGCTGGTCACCTACGAGTGCCTGCAGGAGATCGACGGCACGGCTCCGGCGCTGTTCGCCGCGATCGGCGTGATGGTGCTGGTGTCCTACGTGGCCGTCGGCGTCTCCCCGCGCACCATCGGCCGTCAGCACCCGCTGAACACGGCGACGGCGGCCGCGTACGTGCTGCTGCCGCTGGCCAGGATCATGGGCCCGATCCCGTCGTTGCTGATCCTCATCGGCAACGCGCTCACGCCCGGCAAGGGTTTCCGCCGGGGCCCGTTCGCCTCCGAGGCCGAGCTGCGGGCGCTGGTCGACCTCGCCGAGAAGGAATCGCTGATCGAGGACGAGGAGCGCCGCATGGTGCACTCGGTCTTCGAGCTCGGCGACACCCTGGTGCGGGAGGTCATGGTGCCGCGGACCGATCTCGTCGTCATCGAGCGCTACAAGACCATCCGTCAGGCCCTCACCCTTGCGCTGCGCTCCGGGTTCTCCCGGATACCCGTCACCGGGGAGAGCGAGGACGACATCGTCGGCATCGTGTATCTGAAGGACCTGGTCCGCAAGACGCACATCAGCCGGGACGCCGAGGGCGAGCTGGTGTCGACGGCGATGCGGCCGGCCGCCTTCGTCCCCGACACCAAGAACGCGGGCGACCTGCTGCGCGAGATGCAGCAGGACCGCAACCACGTCGCCGTCGTCATCGACGAGTACGGCGGCACGGCGGGCATCGTGACCATCGAGGACATCCTCGAGGAGATCGTCGGCGAGATCACCGACGAGTACGACCGCGAGCTCCCGCCGGTGGAGGAGCTCGGCGACGACCGTCATCGGGTCACCGCCCGTCTCGACATCACCGACCTGGGCGAGCTGTACGGCCTGGAGGAGTACGACGACGAGGACGTGGAGACGGTCGGCGGCCTGCTGGCGAAGGCCCTCGGCCGGGTGCCCATCGCCGGCGCCTCCTCCGAGGTCGAGCTGCCCGACGGGCGCAAGCTGCGGCTGACGGCGGAGGCCGCGGCCGGCCGCCGGAACAAAATCGTGACGGTGCTGGTGGAGCCGGTGGAGCCCGCCGTGCCGTCGGCGGAGGGCGAGGCCGGGTGACTCCCGAGGAGCTGCGCACCCTGTGTCTGTCCTTCGAGGCGGCGCAGGAGGACTTCCCGTTCCGGCCGGAGATCTCGGTCTTCAAGGTGCTGGGGAAGATGTTCGCGCTGAGCTGGACGGCCGACCGGCCGCTGAAGGTCAACCTCAAGTGCGACCCCGAGGACGCGGTGCGGCTGCGCGGTGAGCATCCGGGCCTGATCGCGCCCGGGTACCACATGAACAAACGGCACTGGAACACGGTGACGGTCGACGGCGAGCTCCCCGCCGCCCTGGTCCGGGAGCTCGTCGAGGACTCGTACGACCTGGTGGTGGCCGGTCTGCCGCGTGCCGAACGGCTGCGCCTCGACCGTTCCTGAGGCCGCTTCGGCGTTCCCGGGGCCGTTCCGCGGCCGCGCGGTCCCGGTTCGGGACCCGGCCTCGTCGGGGGCCGCCGCAACCGGCACGCCGGTTCTTCGTATGCTCGGGGCATGACCGACAGCACCGCGCTCGACCCCGAGGACCGCAAGATCGTCACGCTGGCCCGTTCCGCGCGGGCCCGCAACGGTGTGCCCGAGGGGGCCGCCGTCCGCGACGACACCGGACGCACGTATGTCGCGGGGACGGTGGATCTGCCGTCGCTGCGGCTGAGCGCGCTGCGGACGGCGGTGGCGATGGCCGTGGCGTCCGGCGCGCGGTCGCTGGAGGCGGCGGCGGTGGTGACCTCGTCGGAGGAGGCCGCCGAGGACGATCTCGCCGCCGTACGGGATCTCGGCGGGCCGGGGACGCCGGTGCTGCTGGCTTCGCCGGACGGAACGGTTCGGCTCACCGTCTCCGCCGGCTGAGGCCCCGGGTTCCCCGGGCCTCCGGTTTCCCAGGGTCTCCGGTTTCCCAGGGCTTCCCCGGTCCTCACCCGTCCCCCTCGGGCCTCCGGTTCCCCAGGGTCTCCGGCTTCCCAGGGCTTCCCCGGTCCTCACCCGTCCCCCTCGGGCCTCCGGTTCCCCAGGGCTTCCCCGGTCCTCACCCGTCCCCTCGGGTATCGGTGTCCGGGTCACCGGGTGCAACTCGGCCGGAATTCGGTCTTGCCGTGCTCCGTCCCTCCCGGGTCAATGAGACCGTAAGTTCCGACGGACCGTCAGATTCACCCCCACCGGCACCGGTGTCCGCACCCACCGTCCCGTTTTTCGGCCGTCCGTCTCCCCACATCCGGGAAGGAGCCGGAAACCCCATGAGAGGCAAGCGAATCGGATCAGGTGCGGCAATGCTGGCCGGGACCCTCGCGGTCACCGGACTGGCGTTCGCGCCCTCTGCCGCCGCCGTCAGCCCGACGACGGCCACGTTCACCGCGAGCTGCGGTCTCTTCGGCGGCGGGGCGGCCACCCTCACGGCCACCCAGAGCGGCAGCTCCGCCACCCTCACCCTCACGTCCAGCGCGATCACCGCGCCGATCCCGATCAGCGCCAACAGCATCAACTCCACGCTCACGATGGCGAACTCGACCGGAGCCGCGAGGGTCTTCTCCGGCGCGGTGAACCCCGCCATGGCGACCGGCGCGCCGATCACGGTCGGACCGCTCAACGGGACCGTGACCTCCGGAGACAGCCTCGACATCAACGGCGGCTCGCTGAAGATGGTCATCTTCGGGATCACCGTCACCTGCAAGGCGACCGGCCCGCAGACGCCGGGACCGTTCGTCTACGACTGATAGCGGTCGGAAACTGTACGTGCGGGCCGTCAGTTCTCCTGCTGCAGCAGGAAGCTGACGGTCCATCAGTTCGTTGGCGCGTTTCCATTGACTTCTCGCGCGATCCGCATCTCAATGCCCCCTGTCGGCGCAGAAGAGCCGCTGCGCCCGCACCCTGGAGGAGGGGGCACCAATGGGTTCGACACCCCGCAGTTCCCGAAGACGGCACTGGGCGTCACTGCTCGGGGCCACCGCGCTCGCGGTCACCGCGGGCGGGGCGCTGGCGTGTCCGGCCGGCGCCGCGACCGACGTCAGCTTCCCGACGCACTGTGTTCCGCCGCCCATCGCCGGCATCCCGCCGATCGACGGCACCACCACCGCGAGGCTCGCGGTCAACGACACCACGCCCGAGGTCGGCGACACCGTCACCGTGACGTACACGGTGGTCTCGCCCGCCGCGAGCAACCCCACCGACCTGGCCCTGCCGGCCGACATCATGACGCCGACGGGCAAGGTCACCCTCGGCGGCGCGCAGACCGGCAGCGTCACCGTGACGGGCCCGAAGAAGAACGACCCGGTGCCCGGCAAGGGCGTCTTCCCGTCGTTCTCCATGACCGGCACGTTCACCGTCACCAGCCCCGGCGCGATCACCCTCTCGCCCGGCGACTACAACATCCACACCAGCTACATCCTCGAGCTGGACACCCCCTGCACAGTGACCAACCCGCCCGCCCCGGTGTCGGAGACGGTCACCGCGGCGGACAACCCGCCGGCCAACACCCGTGCCATCCAGCTGGGTTCGGCCTCCGGCAGCCCGGGGGCGAGCGTCGCGGTCACCGGTAGCGGCTTCACGCCGGGCGCGTCGGTCACCCTGGCCGGCCGGTCCGGATCCGCCCAGACGGCGGACACCGCGACCGTGACCGCGAACGGGCAGGGGAACATCTCCGGCTCGCTCGTCGTCAGCGACCTCACCACGAACGGCGTGGTGGCGTACGAGGGGAGCGCCTGGAGCGCCGACCTCGGCGCCGGACCGGTCGCGTACGTCGTCATCGACGACCAGCCGGTGCCGGACGGCAGCCAGAAGGTGACCACCACGGTCCGCGCGGGCACGCTGTCGATGTCCCAGGCCGGGGACGCCGTCCAGCTGTCCGGGGTCGAGTTCGGCCAGGGCGGCGCCTCGACCGGCGACCTGCAGACGGTCACCGTCAAGGACTTCCGCGGCGGACCCGCCGGCTGGTCCCTGACCGGCAAGGTCACCGACTTCAGCGGCTCCGGAGCCAAGATCGACGCCGGCAAGCTGAGCTGGACGCCCGCGTGCAGCACCAAGGCGGGCAGCCCGAGCACCTGTCAGGCCGGTTCGGCGGGCACGGTCGGCGCCTCGGGGGCGACCCTGGCGTCCACGCCCGACGGTACGGCCACCGGCGGCGAGTTCACCGCCAACGCCCGACTGTCCCTCGACGTACCGTCGTTCACGCCTCCGGGCACCTACGCCGGCGTCCTGACCCTCACGCTCAGCTGATCTCACGCACCATGTCCACCGGTGGCCGGGCGCCCGCCCCACAGGTCCGCACCCGCCCGTCCACCCAGCCGTCGCAGCCCGTTCGTGGGGGGTCCGCACCCATGCGCAAGCCGTACGTCCTCCTCCTGCCGTTCCTGCTGGGCCTGCTGTTCGCCGCGCCCGCGCCCGCACGGGCCGCCGACAACGGCAGCTGGTCCGTGTACCCCGTCTCCTCGGCCGTCGCCGCGCGGCCCTATTTCTACGTCTCCGCGGATCCGGGCCAGACGATCGAGGACAAGGTCGTCGTCGCCAACAAGACCGACGCGCCGCTCACCTTCCGGCTGTACGCGGCCGATGCGTACAACACCGCACGCGACGGCGGGTTCGCCGTCAGGTCGCTGGGGGAGCGGATGCGGGGCGTGGGCGCGTGGGCCGAGCTGCCGCGTGACCGGATCACCGTGCCCGGCCGCAGGACCGTCACCGTGCCGTTCACCGTCCGGGTGCCCGAGGGCGCCGAGCCGGGCGACCATCCGGGGGCCATCGTCGCCCTCGACGAACGCGTCGAGCGGGGCGACGGCTCGGTCGCGCTCGGCGTGCAGCGGGCGGTCGCCGCCCGCGTCTACCTCCAGGTCGGCGGACCCACCCTGCCCGCGCTCGCCGTCGAGGACGTCCGTGTCAGCCACCGCCAGCCGCTGGTCCCGGGCTTCGGCGACAGCACCGCGACGATCTCCTACACCCTGCACAACACCGGCAACGTCACCCTCGAACCGAAGGTGCGGCTGGTCGCGCGGGGCCTGTTCGGCCGCACCCTCCTGGACCGCCGCCTGACGAAGGTCCCCTCCCAGCTCCTCCCCGGCCAGCGGGTCCGCCTCACCGAACGCTGGACCGGCGCCCCCCACCTCGACCGGACGGACGTCAAGCTGACGGCGACCGCCGACCACACCAGCGAGTCGGCCACGGCATCGTTCGTGGCGGTGCCGTGGCTGGTGACGGCTTTGCTGACGGCGGGGATCGCGGCAGGCACATGGCTGGTGATCAGGCGCCGGCGCAAGCACCCCGAAAGGGCGCGGGGCACGGGCGACAGGCGGCTCCGCCGCCGGGCGCGGCCGGCCACGGCGGACCCGCAGACGAAAATCGGCCAACCCGCCGGAGGCTAGAGCGCGTCCGGACCGCGCTCGCCCGTACGCACCCGTACGACGGTCTCGACCGGCAGCGCCCACACCTTGCCGTCGCCGATCTTGCCGGTGTGCGCGGCGCGCACGATCGCGTCGATGACGGCCTCGGACTCCGCGTCCTCGACGACGACCTCGATGCGGACCTTGGGCACCAGGTCGACCTGGTACTCGGCGCCCCGGTACACCTCGGTGTGGCCGCGCTGCCGGCCGTAGCCGCTGGCCTCGGTCACGGTCAGACCGTGCACGCCGAGCTCCTGCAGGGCCGTCTTGACCTCGTCGAGGCGGTAGGGCTTGACGATCGCGGTGATGAGCTTCATGCCTGTGGCTTGACCTTCTGGGCGGAGGGGACGGAGTGCGCGGAGACCGGGGCGCCGTGCCCCAGGACGCCGTGATCGTATGCCGTCTCGGCGTGCACCGTAAGGTCCAGGCCGGTGTGCTCGTGGTCCTCGTCGGCGCGCAGGCCGATCATGCGGTCGAGCAGCTTGCCGATGCCGTAGGTCACGGTGAAGGCGTAGGCGGCGACCGCGATCACCGCGACCAGCTGCCTGCCGAGCTGCCCGAACCCACCGCCGTACAGCAGGCCCTCGGGGCCGCCGGTCATGGTGTCCACGGCGAAGACGCCGATCAGGAGCGTGCCGATGACGCCGCCGACCAGGTGGACGCCGACCACGTCGAGGGAGTCGTCGTAGTCGAGCCGGAACTTCCAGCTCACGGCGTAGGAGCAGACGACGCCCGCGGCGAGGCCCACGACCAGGGCGCCGAGCAGGGAGACCGAGCCGCAGGACGGCGTGATCGCCACCAGACCCGCGACCGCGCCGGAGGCCGCGCCCAGCGTCGTCGGGTGGCCGTCGCGCTGCTGCTCGACGAAGAGCCAGCCCAGCAGGCCCGTGCAGCCGGCCGCCAGCGTGTTGAGGAAGGCCGCCGCCGCCAGCCCGTTCGCGCCCAGCGCGGAACCGGCGTTGAACCCGAACCAGCCGAACCACAGCAGGCCCGCGCCCAGCATCACCATGGGCAGGTTGTGCGGACGCATCGCGTCTTTCTTGAAGCCCAGCCGCGGGCCCAGGACCAGGCACAACGCCAGACCGGAGGCCCCGGACGTGATCTCGACGGGCAGGCCGCCCGCGAAGTCCAGCGCGCCGAGCCGGTCGAGGATCCAGCCGCCCGGGCCCCAGACCCAGTGCGCGACGGGAACGTATACGAGCAGCGTCCAGACCGGCACGAAGACCAGCCAGGCCGCGAACTTCGCCCGGTCCGCGATCGCGCCGCTGATCAGCGCGGCGGTGATGATCGCGAAGGTGAGCTGGAAGGTGGCGAACAGCAGGGTCGGGACCGTGCCCTGGACGCTGTCCGGGCCGAGGCCGGCCATCCCGGCGTGCTCGAGGCCGCCGATGAGGCCGTCGCCGGCGTCCTTCCCGAAGGCGAGGGAGTAGCCGGCCGCCAGCCACACCACCGTGACCAGAGCGATCGACACGAAGCTCATCATGAGCATGTTGAGGACGCTCTTCGTGCGGACCATGCCGCCGTAGAAGAGGGCCAGTCCCGGGGTCATCAGCAGGACGAGGGCGGTGGCGGCGAGCAACCAGGCGGTGTCGCCGGTGTTCGCGTGGGCGGCGGCCAGAGTCACGATGTCTCCAACGATGCGGGGGCTCGTCAGAGGGTCACCGCCCTGCGTTTCCTCCAGCGCACATGCGTGTTTCCGCAACGTTTCGTTGCGTGGAGGTTTCCGGGAGCTCACTGTGCGGCGCCCGACCGCTCGTGTGTACGGCGGTGCTTTGCGGATCAGGGAGAATGGGGGCCATGAGCGTTCGCAACCAGTCATCCGAGCAGCCGGCCGAGTCCGTACACCGTGCCGGCTTCGCCTGCTTCGTGGGCCGCCCCAACGCCGGCAAGTCCACCCTCACGAACGCTCTGGTCGGGAAGAAGGTGGCGATCACCTCGAACCGTCCGCAGACCACGCGGCACACGGTGCGGGGCATCGTGCACCGCCCCGAGGCCCAGCTGATCCTGGTGGACACGCCGGGGCTGCACAAGCCGCGCACCCTGCTCGGCGAGCGGCTCAACGACGTCGTGCGCGCCACCTGGGCCGAGGTCGACGTCATCGGCTTCTGCCTGCCGGCCAACGAGAAGCTCGGCCCCGGCGACCGGTTCATCGCCAAGGAGCTGGCCGGGATCAAGCGGACGCCGAAGGTCGCGGTCGTCACCAAGACCGACCTGGTGGACTCCAAGGCCCTCGCCGAACAGCTCATCGCGATCGACCAGCTCGGCAAGGAGCTGGGGTTCGAGTGGGCCGAGATCGTGCCGGTCTCGGCCGTGGGCGACCAGCAGGTCGGGCTGCTGGCCGATCTGCTCGCGCCGATGCTCCCCGAGAGCCCGCCGCTCTACCCCGAGGGCGACCTGACCGACGAGCCCGAGCAGGTGATGGTCGCCGAGCTGATCCGCGAGGCGGCGCTGGAGGGCGTCCGCGACGAGCTGCCGCACTCCATCGCGGTCGTCGTCGAGGAGATGCTCCCACGCGCGGACCGCCCCGCCGAGAAGCCGCTGCTCGACGTCCACGCCAACATCTACATCGAGCGCCCGAGCCAGAAGGGCATCATCATCGGCCCCAAGGGCAAGCGCCTGAAGGACGTCGGCATCAAGTCCCGCAAGCAGATCGAGGCGCTGCTGGGCACGCCGGTCTTCCTGGACCTCCATGTGAAGGTGGCCAAGGACTGGCAGCGCGACCCCAAGCAGCTGCGCAAACTGGGCTTCTGAGGGCGCGAGCGGGCGGCGCGGCAGTCGTCGTCACGCTGGTGGCGACGGCCGCGCCGCCGGCGTGACGGGCTCGTCGGCCGGCGCCTCAGTCCACCCCTCTGATCCGCCTCACCAGCACCGCTCCCGCGAGGCAGATCACGGCGGACACCAGGTACAGCGCCCGGTAGCCGCCCAGGTACGTCACGATCGGGGCGGCGAGGGCGGGCGCGGCGACCTGGGGCAGGGCGTTGGCCACGTTGATGACGCCCAGGTCCTTGCCCCGGTCCCCGGCCTTCGGCAGCACGTCCGTCATCAGCGCGAAGTCCACCGAGGTGAACACGCCGAAGCCGACGCCGAGCACCGCCGCCGCCACGATCGCCCCCGGCCAGGTCTGCCAGGCGGCCAGCATCGCCGTCGCCACCGCCATCAGCACGCCGGACCAGATCACGAACGGCTTGCGCCGGCAGAGCCGGTCCGACCAGACGCCGCCGACGACGACCGTGGCGAGCAGCGTCAGCCCGTTCACCGCCGTCAGGATCAGCACGCCCCCTTCGGGGTCGGCGTGGTGCAGGCGGTCGCGCAGGTAGTACAGGAGGTAGAGCAGCACCAGCGCGTTGCTCAGGTTCATCAGGAAGCGGGTCAGCCACGCCCACCCCAGGTCGGGGTACCGGCGCGGGCTCAGCCAGAACCCGGCCGCGAAGCCCCGCCAGGACCAGGCCGGCCGGTCCTCCTCCGCCAGCCTCAGGTCCTCGTACCGCAGCACGTACGGGAGCACGCCCAGCGCCGTGAACACCGCGCACGCCACATAGCCCGCCCCGACGCCCCCGGCGGCCGTCGCGAGCCCCGTGCCGCCGACCACGCCGATGATCTGCGCGACCCCCAGCCAGCCGCCGACCGAGCCCCGCTGGAGCCGGGGGACGCGGTCAGGGACGGCCGCCGTCACCGCCGCGAAGGCCGCGTTCAGCGTCAGCTGCACCAGGCACCAGCCCAGCGCCATCGTCCAGACCCCGCGCGCCCCCGCGAGCAGCAGCAGCGACAGGGCGCCTCCCGCCGTCCCGGCGACGATCCACGGGGTGCGGCGGCCCCGGCGGGACGTCGTGCGGTCCGACAGCGCGCCGAAGAGCGGGTTCGCCGCCAGCGAGACGACCGCGCCGACGCCCGTCACCCAGGCCAGCACCGCCTCCTTCGACATGCCGGAGCCGGGCGCGAAGTCCTCGGCCTGGGAGGCCAACAGGATCTGCAGGGGGCCGTACCAGCCCACCCAGATCGCCCCGTTGGCGAGGGACAGGGCCGACGTCCAGCCGCGGCCCACCCGTTCGACGGGCTCGGCCAGCGCTGCCGCCGGGACCCTGTCCGCCGTCGTCATCCCTGCGCCTTGAGGACGTTGCGCAGCCAGGCGTAGGACGCCTTCGGGGTGCGGACCTGCGTCGCGAAGTCGACGTGGACGAGGCCGAAGCGCTGTGCGTAGCCCTCCGCCCACTCGAAGTTGTCCAGCAGCGACCAGACGAAGTAGCCGCGCACGTCGACGCCGGCCTCCAGGGCCCGGTGCAGGGCGCGGAGGTGACCGTCCAGGTAGGCGATCCGGGCCTGGTCGTCGAGGCCCTCGTAGGAGCAGCCGTTCTCGGTGATGACGACCGGCGGGAGGCGGTCGCCGTAGCGGTCCTTGAAGGTCGTCAGGAGCTCGGTCAGACCCTCGGGGACGACCGGCCAGCCGAAGTCGGTCACCGGGACGCCCTCGATCTGCTGCACGGAGAAGGGGAGTTCGGCCGGCATGGTGATCCCGCCGAACTCGATCTCGGTGCCCTGCGGGGCGCCGACCCGGGTCGGGGCGTAGTAGTTGACGCCGTACCAGTCGAGGGGCTCGCCGATGATCTTCAGGTCGGCCGCGACGTCGCCCGGCATCAGGTCGCCGAGGCCCTCCGGGTACGTGCCGAGCAGCAGCGGCTCGGCGAACAGGCGGTTGAGCAGGAGGTCGTAGAACGCCGCCGCCTCCAGGTCGGCGGGCTCCTGCGAGGCCGGCCAGGTCGGGCCGTGCGAGTTGGCGATGCCGATGTCCGCGGCGCCGGCCGCGCGCAGCGCCTGCACGGCGAGACCGTGGCCGAGGAGCTGGTGGTGGGCGACCGGCAGCGCGTCGAAGAGGAGCTGCTTGCCGGGGGCGTGGGTGCCGAGAGCGTGGCCCAGCAGGGTGTGCTCGGCGGGCTCGTTGAGGGTGATCCACTTCGTGACGCGGTCCCCGAGCCGGTCCACCACCACGGACGCGTGCTCCGCGAACCGGGACGCCGTGTCCCGTTCCAGCCAGTCCAGGTCCGCCGGCAGGTCCCAGTGGAAGAGGGTGGGCACCGGGCGCACGCCCGCCGCCAGCAGTTCGTCCACGAGCCGGTCGTAGAAGTCGAGGCCGCCGGGGGCGTTGACCCGCGGCCAGGACACGGAGAAGCGGTAGGCGTTGACGCCGAGCCCCGCGAGGAGGGCCACGTCCTCGCCGTGGCGGCGGACGTGGTCGCACGCCGTCGCCGCCGTGGAGCCGTCCTTCACCCGTCCCGGCTCGGCCGTGAAGACGTCCCAGACGGACGGTTCGCGCTGGTCCACCGCACCTTCGATCTGGTGTGCGGACGTGGAGACGCCCCACAGGAAGTCGGCCGGGAATCGGGGGATCGGATGCGCCGCCTCGCGCGGATCGTTCGCCATGGTCGGGATCATGCTTACCGATGGGTAAGGAAGTCAACGCCCTTACGGGAACTGCCGATCAGGCGCCTTCCTTCAGCACTCTCGTGATCAGCTCGCGCTGCTGCGACGTCAGTCGCGGGTCGGCCGCGTGGACGGTCCGCCCGTCCACCGTGATCTCGTAACGGAAGCCGTCCGGCACGCCCTGCGGGGGCGTGCCCCGGCCGGCGGCGACCGCCTGCTCGGCCAGGGCGTGCCACTCGCCGGCGTCGGGCCGCCCCGAGGTGTCCACCTCGGCCTGCCGCTCGATGCCCGCGAACCCGCCCGTGCGCCTCACCTGAATACGCATGGGTCCCTGTGTAGTACGGATCTACAGGATCCGCACCCCCACCTGCTCCCACGCCTTCTCCACGGCCTGGAACTCGTCGCCCCCGTCGCCGAACCGCTCGCGCGCCGCCTGCACCGTCAGTGCGGCGAAGTCGGTGAAGGGGGCCTTCTCCGCGAGCTCGCCGCCGGTCAGCACGTCGTACCAGATCTGACCCGCCTTCTCCCAGGCGTATCCGCCGAGAGCGGCGGCGGCCAGGTAGAACGCGTGGTTGGGGATGCCCGAGTTGATGTGCACGCCGCCGTTGTCGCGGCTGGTGCGGACGTACTCGTCCATGGTCGCGGGCTGCGGGTCCTTGCCGAGGACGTCGTCGTCGTACGCGGTCCCCGGGGCCTTCATCGAGCGCAGGGCGGAGCCGGTGACGTCCGGGGCGAGCAGGCCCGCGCCGATCAGCCAGTCGGCCTCGGCGGCGGTCTGGCCGAGCGAGTACTGCTTGATGAGCGAGCCGAACACGTCGGACATCGACTCGTTGAGCGCGCCCGGCTGGCCGTAGTAGGTCAGGTTCGCCGTGTACTGCGTGACGCCGTGGGTGAGCTCGTGCCCGATGACGTCGATGGAGTTGGTGAAGTCGAGGAAGATCTCGCCGTCGCCGTCGCCGAACACCATCTGCTCGCCGTTCCAGAAGGCGTTGTTGTAGCCCTCGTCGTAGTGGACGCTGGCGTCCAGCGGCAGGCCGTCGCCGTCGATGGAGTGGCGCTGGTAGGCCTTCAGATAGAGGTCGAAGGTGGCGCCGAGACCGGAGTAGGCGCGGTTGACGGTCGCGTCCCGGCCCGGGTCCTGGCCCTCGGAGCGGACCTTGTCGCCGGGCAGGTCGGTGCCGTGCCCGCAGTCGTAGATCGTGCGCAGCGGCTGGTCGGAGGGGGCCTTCACGGCCGGGGCGGCGGCCAGGCGGAACTCGGTGGTCATCTGGCGCAGGACGCGCAGCTCGTTGTCGCGCAGGAGGGTGCGCCGGGCGGGACCGGAGAGTGCGGGGTCGTCGTTGCGCGCCAGCCGATGGAGGAGGTGCGGCGGTACGACGGTGCAGAAGACGGGCTCGAAGCCCCCGTGAGTCGTCATGCCCGGCACCCTTGCACTCTGTGACCCGACTGTCACGACAGGCAACCATGATCGGTGAAAAACGGTGACAAACACGGCAGATTCACGGCTTCAAGTGGTATGGCGCACGTTTCGTCCCTTTTCCCTTCAGTTGCTCCCGGTGGTCCCGCATACTGATACGGACCACCGCGACAGATGCGGCTCGGCTAGGCTGCGGAGCACTATGCGTTTCGGGCTGCTTCTCCTTAGCTGCCGCGGCGAGGGCCTGTAGTCGAGGCCGACCCCCTCCCCGCGGAGCTTGGTGTTGCGTGTCGGCCGTCCTTCCGTCCGGACATCTCCGGTCACCCCGAGGAGCCAACGCCCCATGGCGAACCGCCAGCAGCCCAGCCAGATGCCGATCCACAAGTACGGGCAGTACGACCAGGTCGACATCCCCGACCGCACCTGGCCGAACAACCGGATCACCGCCGCCCCCCGCTGGCTCTCCACCGACCTGCGCGACGGCAACCAGGCCCTGATCGACCCCATGTCGCCCGAGCGCAAGCGCCGGATGTTCGACCAGCTGGTCAAGATGGGCTACAAGGAGATCGAGGTCGGCTTCCCGGCCTCCGGACAGACCGACTTCGACTTCGTGCGCTCGATCATCGAGGAAGAGGGCGCGATCCCGGACGACGTCACGATCTCCGTGCTGACCCAGGCCCGTGAGGACCTGATCGAGCGGACCGTGGAGTCCCTGAAGGGCGCCCGGCGGGCGACCGTCCACCTGTACAACGCCACCGCGCCCGTCTTCCGCCGGGTCGTCTTCCGCGGTTCCAAGGACGACATCAAGCAGATCGCCGTCGACGGCACCCGCCTGGTCATGGAGTACGCGGAGAAGCTGCTGGGCCCGGAGACCGAGTTCGGCTACCAGTACAGCCCCGAGATCTTCACCGACACCGAGCTGGACTTCGCCCTGGAGGTCTGCGAGGCGGTGATGGACGTCTACCAGCCCGGTCCGGGCCGCGAGATCATCCTGAACCTGCCGGCGACCGTCGAGCGCTCCACGCCCTCCACCCACGCCGACCGCTTCGAGTGGATGAGCCGCAACCTCTCCCGCCGCGAGCACGTCGTCGTCTCCGTCCACCCGCACAACGACCGCGGCACCGCCGTCGCCGCCGCCGAGCTGGCGCTGATGGCCGGAGCCGACCGCGTCGAGGGCTGCCTGTTCGGGCAGGGCGAGCGCACCGGCAACGTCGACCTGGTCACCCTGGGCATGAACCTGTTCTCCCAGGGCGTCGACCCGCAGATCGACTTCTCCGACATCGACGAGATCCGTCGCACGTGGGAGTACTGCAACCAGATGGAGGTCCACCCGCGCCACCCGTACGTGGGCGACCTGGTCTACACGTCCTTCTCCGGCTCCCACCAGGACGCCATCAAGAAGGGCTTCGACGCCATGGAGGCCGACGCGGCCGCCAAGGGCGTCACCGTCGACGACATCGAGTGGGCCGTCCCGTACCTGCCGATCGACCCGAAGGACGTCGGCCGCTCCTACGAGGCGGTCATCCGCGTCAACTCGCAGTCCGGCAAGGGCGGTATCGCGTACGTCCTGAAGAACGACCACAAGCTGGACCTGCCCCGCCGGATGCAGATCGAGTTCTCCAAGCTCATCCAGGCCAAGACGGACGCCGAGGGCGGCGAGGTCACCGGCGGCGCCATCTGGTCCGTCTTCCAGGACGAGTACCTGCCGAACCCCGAGAACCCGTGGGGCCGCATCCAGGTCCGCACCGGCCAGTCGACCACCGACACCGACGGCGTGGACACCCTGACCGTCGAGGCCACGGTCGACGGCGAGGACACCGTCCTGACCGGTACCGGCAACGGTCCGATCTCGGCCTTCTTCGACGCCCTGCAGTCCATCGGCATCGACGTACGCCTGCTGGACTACCAGGAGCACACGATGAGCGAGGGCGCCTCCGCGCAGGCCGCCTCCTACATCGAGTGCGCGATCGGCGACAAGGTCCTGTGGGGCATCGGCATCGACGCGAACACCACGCGAGCGTCGCTGAAGGCGGTCGTCTCGGCCGTCAACCGCGCTACCCGCTGAACCGTCCCACCGGTGGTTTAGGAGCCCCGCCCGCCCTGCCCGGCGGGCGGGGCCCCGCTGTTTTCGGCCACCGGCGCGTGGAGGTCACGGAAAGGTCTCGTCCTGGGTGCTGACTACACCTCTCCCCTGTGGCTAACATCACGCAGACGCGGCGATGATGCCTGGGGGCACTTCCCGCGCCCTTTAGGCCGCGGGGGAGTTTCGGAGGTGCGACGTGCTGCCAGAACGGGGACGAGACGGCCGTGTCACCAGGGGTGCCCGCATCCTGGGCACCCGCACCGCGTGGACGCCCGTCGGCGACGGCGAGTTCTTCTGCCCGGGCTGCGGCGGAGACCGCAACTACCAGCGGCTGACCGGCCAGCGCCGCTTCACCGTGCTCGGCGTGCCCGTCCTGCCGCGCGGCGAGACCGGCCCGGTCGTCGAGTGCGCGGCCTGCCACCGGCACTTCGGCGCCGACGCCCTCGACCACCCCACCACGGTCCGCTTCTCGGCGATGCTCCGCGACGCCGTCCACACCGTCGCCCTCGCGGTGCTGTGCGCGGGCGGCGGCTGCGCCCGCACCGCCCTCGAGACGGCGGCGGGAGCGGTCCGTGCGGCCGGCTTCGCCGACTGCACGGAGGAACAGCTCGCCGCCCTCGTCGACGCGCTGGCCGCCGACACCGGCCGCAGCTACGGCGAGCCCTACGCCCCCGGGCTCGCCATAGAGCTCCACGAGGCCCTCGACCCGCTCTCCCCCCACCTCGCACCGGTCGGCCGCGAATCGATCCTGCTGCAGGGCGCCCGGATCGCCCTCGCGGACGGTCCCTACACCCCGGCCGAACGAGAGGTCCTCGCGACGGTGGGCGCGGCCCTGACGATCTGCGCGGATGACGTGACCCGCCTCCTGGCAGCGGCCCGCACACCGTCCTAGGGCCCCCGAACACTCCCCGGGGAGCAGTCCCCCCGCCCGGCCGTCCCCGGCCGCCCCGGCAGTACGCCCGAACTCGCCCTCACGCGCGACGATCCGCCTCCCTCGCCGGAAGTCCGGGGAGCGCAGACCGACAGCCGCGCCGAAGGGAGGTCCCGTTTCACCGGGGGCCGGAGATTTCACCAGAACCGGACGCACGAAGGGCGGTCGCAGCGCCGTCCCCCGGGTGATGCACGACCGGTGACACCGGGCAGGGCGTGACCGCCGCCGCTACGGCAGCGTCCGGTGGTACGTGCTGTCCGTGTCGGAGTCGTAGACGAGCTTGCCCGCGCCGTCGTAACCCTTCACGTGCGGGGCCAGGGTGACCTGCCGGTCCAGCATCCCGGCGGCCACGAAC
Organism: Streptomyces sp. SAS_272; assembly: GCF_052543235.1. Classification (NCBI taxonomy): domain Bacteria; kingdom Bacillati; phylum Actinomycetota; class Actinomycetes; order Kitasatosporales; family Streptomycetaceae; genus Streptomyces; species Streptomyces sp. SAS_272. Next base: position 37,393 of record NZ_JBMNDR010000001.1, read on the forward strand.
CAGCCGTGGTCGAGCGTGGCGGCGACCGGGCCCGCGTCGCCGTAGGAGACGGTCACCTTGGCCACCGACGGCTCGACGGCGCCGATGGCCGCCCAGCGGAACGGCAGCTTCCAGTGCCCCTTGTCGAGGTACGACTGCTGGTACAGGACGCCGCCGTTGACATCGGGCACCACCACGCCCGCGTCCGCCGAGTTCGCTTCGCTCGAGCTGACGCTGATGCCGGAGCCCACGCCGTCCTCGATGTCGCACACCACCCGGAAGCCGGCCGGCCGCTCCTTCACACCGACGACGTGGAAGCCGTCACCGGGGGCGTTGGAGTCTCCCGTGCTCTTCGCGGCGAGGATGATCCGGTAGTCCTCGGCCTTGCCCAGACGGGCCTTCGTCCCGCCCTCGGCCTTCAGGCAAGCTGCCAGCCCGTCCGCCGCCTGCGCGAAGGTGATCCCGTCCAGCAGCTGACCGTCGCTCGCCGGCCGCGCGGGCCCCGAGGCGCCGCCGCCGGCCGTCGAACCCGCCGTCGGGCCCGGAGTCGAACCCGCTGTGGTGCCCGCCGTCGTGCCGGGGTTCGCGGCCGTGCCGCCCGGGACGCTCGCCGACGGCTTCGTCGCCGCCGTGTCGGAGCCCCGCCCCCCGCTCCCGCCGGCCACGGCGTACGCCCCCACCGGCACGGCGACCAGCGTCGCCAGCACCGCCCCGGTCAGCGCCACGCGCCGCCGCCGCTCGGCCAGTCCCCGCTGCCGGATCGCCGGATACGGCGCCGGTGACGGGCTGATGGTGTACGCGTCCTCCGCGAGCAGCTCACGCATCCGCGCCTCGAACCCGAAGTCCTCGTGCCCGCCTGTCTCGTTCACCGCTGTCTCCCCGCTCTCCTTGCTCTGCCTGCCCCCGACCGTCCGCCGGCGTGCGGCCCGCGGACAGTCCCGGATACGTTCGCAACTTCGCCAGACCCTTCGACGCCTGGCTCTTGACCGTGCCGGTCGAGCAGCCGAGCACCTCGGCCACCTCCGCCTCGGAGAGGTCCTCCCAGTACCGGAGAACCACCACCGCCCGCTGCCTGGGCGGTAGCTGGGCCAGTCCGGCGAGCAGCGAGCCGCGCTCCTCCACCCGCCCCGCGCCCTCGTCGAGCCCCGCCCGGTCCGGCGGCGCCGCGGTCAGCGCCTCGGTGACCCGCCGCTTGCGGAACCGGTCGCTGTTGCACGTGACCAGCATCCGTCGCACGTACGCCTCCGGGCTGTCGCTGCGCGATATCCGCCGCCACGACCGGTACGCCTTGGCCAGCGCGGTCTGCGTCAGGTCCTCCGCGTGATGGACGTCCCCCGTGAGCAGATACGCGGTTCGCACGAGCCGGGACCACCGCGCTCTGACGAACTCCTGGAACCGGTCCTCTTGTTCGGCCTGCATCAAGCACCCTCCTCGCCCCCCAGACCACCGGAGGGACCGAATCGGTTGCCCGGTCCCGGCGAACGCGTTGGAATGGAGTGATGCACAAGGACGCATGGGCCTGGAGTGAGGACGCCCCCGGAGTGCTCGCCCTGCCCTCCGGCCGGCTCGTCCGCGGCCGCGGCCTGCGCCGCCCGCTCGACCCGTCGGCGCCCGCCCCCGCCTACGGCCTCTACCTGCTGGGCCGGCGCCCCCCGGCGGCGCCCTGGGAGTCCCGCTGGGTCCGCTGGCCCGACTTCCGCCTCCCCGCCGACCGCGAGGACGCCCGCACGGCCCTCACCGAGGCGTGGCGCCGGGCGGCCGACGAGCGCGTGGAGATCGCCTGCTTCGGCGGCCGCGGCCGCACCGGCACCGCCCTGGCCTGCCTGGCCGTCCTGGACGGCGTCCCCCCGAGTCGGGCGGTCGCCTTCGTCCGCCGCCACTACGACCCACACGCGGCGGAAACCCCCTGGCAGCGGCGGTACGTACGGCGGTTCGGCGTTGCCGGCGAAGCGCAGGGCCGCGGCTAGACTGACGCCTCCTCGGGACGGGCACACGAGATCCGCCTGGGACCTGCCGAGGAGGTGAGGATGCCGGCATCCGCGCTAGTGATCGGTGCCGGCGTGGTCGGCCTCACCACGGCGGTCAGCCTCGCGGAGGCGGGCCGGGACGTGCGGGTGGACGCCGAACTGCTTCCCGGCGCCACGACCTCGGCCGCCGCGGGCGCCTCGTGGGATCCGTTTCTGGCCGAACCCGCCGACCTGGTGGAGCGCTGGAGCAAGGAAACGCTGCGCCTTCTGCTGGAGTTCGCAACCGACGACAGCACGGGGGTTCGTCTCGTCGAAGGCACGCACGAGTCCCGCGTGCCGCGGGATGTGCCGACGTGGGCTCCCTGGGTGAATGCCTGCCCGTGCGCGCCAAGGGATCTGCGCCCGGGTTATGTCGAGGGATGGCGCTACCGTGCTCCCGTCGTCGACATGCCCAAGTATCTGGGCTATCTGGCCGACCGATTGGCACACGCCGGCGGGCGGCTGCGACAGCACCGCTACGTCTCACTCGAAGAGGCGCTGTCGGAGGCGCCCGTCATCGTGAACTGCACGGGAACCGGTGCGCGAGCCCTGGTCGGCGACTCGTCCGTGGAGGCGATGCGCGGCCAGCTCGTCGTGGTCGAGAATCCCGGCATCACGACGTTCTTCTGCGACGACACCCCGGAAGCCGAAGAACTCACGTATTTCTACCCGCAGTCCGACGTGGTGGTCCTGGGCGGTACCTCGGACCGGGGGAACTGGGATCTGCGACCCGATGGCGCTGCCGCCGCAGACATCCTCCGACGATGTGCGCAGATCGAGCCTTCTCTCGCCGAGGCCCGGGTGGTGGGGCACCGCGTCGGTCTCAGGCCGGTCAGGCCCCGGGTCCGGCTGGACACGGAAAAGCGTGACGGTGCACTGCTCCTGCACAACTACGGCCATGGAGGCGCCGGGCTGACCCTGTCCTGGGGATGCGCCCGCGAGGCCGTCGACCTGCTGCGCGCCGCTGAGTAGACGACCCGTCGCTCACTCCCTGACCTGCCACTGACGGCGCCCCGCCGTCCCCGCCTCGGGACCGCGGCGGTAGAGATACAGCCAGGTCCGGGCGGAGAGGGCGCAGGCCAGCGCGGCGGTCCAAGGCCAGCTGGTGGTGCGCGTCGCCACGACTGCCGCACCGATGAGGGGCGAGGCCGCCGTGAACGCCATGAGAACGATCTCCACGATGCTCTTGCGGAACCGGTGGGCGATAGAGAACTCCGACCGCTCGTACCACGCGATGCTCACACTCAGCAGGACGGCCAACACCATGGTCGTCCTCGGATCGCCGCTCGCCTGTGCATAGGTGACCGGGAGGGAGATGAGGAACGGCAACACACCACCGAACTCGGAGAGCACGTTGCCGTACTTCATGATCCTCCCGAAGGTGTTCGAGTGGATGCGCGCGAGTTCACCCGAGGCGCTGGCGTAGACGATCAGGGACAACACGGTGCTGAAGGTCGCACCGATCAGGAGAAGGCGCACGTCGTCAGGGAACCGTGTCGAGGTGAAGGCGAAACCCAGGAGGAACGTGATCGCCGCCAGTATCGCCCCGGAGAACGCTATGCCCGCCGCGGCCTCACCCGACTGAAGGGTCGCGGGGTCATCCTGCTCGAAACGCGTGATCTCCAGCGCGGGCTCTCCCCGCAGGGACACCAGCGCGGTCACGGCCTGATCCTGCGATCCGAGGGATTCGATCAGTTGCGTCTGCGCGCGCAGGGGGACGAGATAGCGCGTGTCGGGGTCTATGTACTCGACACGTCTCTTGTGCTGGTAGTGAAGGCAGACGCCGCCGGCGTGCCTGCTGGTGCGCATGACGCGAGTGCCGATGAAGCCGCTCTTCAGCAGGAGACCCGACAGCGGGATGTCCGAGATCTCGATCACGGCTGAGACCAGAGGGGTCGGACCGACGCTCTGCGAGACGCGCAGTGACAGTTCGTCCAGGAGGCGGAGCGCGATCCCCTGCCGGCGCAAGCCGTCGCGGACGGCAGCCGCCGACAGTCGCACATGTCCGGGGGAGGGCCGCTCCGCGGCGACGCATCCGACCACCTCGCCGTCGGACTCGGCGACCCGGACCAGCCCTGCGGCGATCGACTGGGCCAGCAGGGCCGACGACGGAACCTCGGCGGTGTCGCACGTCTCCGCCAGTAATCGGCTGAGTCCCGGCAGATCGTCTGCACGCGCGTTCCGGGTGGACCATGCGCTCACTGCGTCGCGCCCCCTCGGCTGTGTCGCCGATGCGCGGGCCACCGCCCCCCAGCGCATTGTCGGCCTGCTCCCCAAGCCGTTCGATCGTACCGATCAGTTGCCGGGCCGTCTCCGGCCGAGACCGCCCCATACCGAACTGTCCCCGGCGCTCGGGCACGCCCCGCTTCGGGCGTAGGCGAGAATGGGGGCATGAGTCTGTTCCGCGATGACGGGATCGTGCTGCGCACCCAGAAGCTGGGTGAGGCGGATCGCATCATCACGCTGCTCACGCGCGGGCACGGGCGGGTGCGGGCGGTGGCGCGGGGGGTGCGGCGGACGAAGTCGAAGTTCGGGGCGCGGCTCGAGCCGTTCTCCCACGTCGACGTGCAGTTCTTCGCACGGGGCAGCAGCGAGCTGGTCGGACGCGGGCTGCCGCTGTGCACGCAGAGCGAGATCATCGCCCCCTACGGCGGCGGCATCGTGACCGACTACGCCCGCTACACCGCCGGGACGGCCATGCTGGAGACCGCCGAGCGGTTCACCGACCACGAGGGCGAGCCGGCCGTGCAGCAGTACCTGCTGCTCGTGGGCGCGCTGCGGACGCTGGCCCGCGGCGAGCACGCCCCGCATCTGGTGCTGGACGCGTTCCTGCTGCGGTCGCTGGCCGTGAACGGGTACGCCCCCAGCTTCGGGGACTGCGCCAGGTGCGGGATGCCGGGGCCCAACCGGTTCTTCTCGGTCGCCGCCGGCGGCTCCGTCTGCGCGGACTGCCGGGTGGCCGGCAGCGTCGTACCCTCGCCGCAGACCCTGGTGCTCCTGGGCGCGCTGCTCACGGGAGACTGGGAGACGGCCGACGCGTGCGAGCCGCGGCACGTCCGGGAGGGCAGCGGGCTGGTTTCCGCCTATCTGCACTGGCACCTGGAGCGCGGACTGCGCTCCCTTCGGTACGTCGAGAAATAAGCAAGCGAACGTCTAAGGAGACGAGAGGCACATGGTCGTACGCGGGTTCCTGGGGCGGCAGCGTCGGGAGTACAGGACTCCGGAGCCGCACCCGTCCGGCGCTCGGCCGCCGAAGCTCCCGGGCGAGCTGGTCCCCGAGCATGTGGCGATCGTCATGGACGGCAACGGGCGCTGGGCCAAGGAGCGCGGGCTGCCGCGCACCGAGGGGCACAAGGTCGGCGCCGAGCAGGTCCTCGACGTGCTGCAGGGCGCCGTCGAGATGGGCGTGCGCAACATCTCGCTGTACGCCTTCTCCACCGAGAACTGGAAGCGCTCGCCCGACGAGGTCCGCTTCCTGATGAACTTCAACCGCGACTTCATCCGCAAGACCCGCGACCAGCTCGACGAGCTCGGCATCCGGGTGCGCTGGGTGGGCCGGATGCCCAAGCTGTGGAAGTCGGTCGCCAAGGAGCTCCAGGTCGCCCAGGAGCAGACCAAGGACAACGACCGGCTCACCCTGTACTTCTGCATGAACTACGGGGGCCGGGCGGAGATCGCGGACGCGGCGCAGGCGCTCGCCGAGGATGTGAAGGCCGGTCGGCTCGACCCGTCGAAGGTCAACGAGAAGACCCTGGCGAAGTACCTGTACTACCCGGACATGCCGGACGTCGACCTGTTCCTGCGGCCGAGCGGCGAGCAGCGCACCTCCAACTACCTGCTCTGGCAGAGCGCGTACGCGGAACTGGTCTTCCAGGACGTCCTGTGGCCCGACTTCGACCGCCGTGACCTGTGGCGGGCCTGCGTCGAGTTCGCCTCCCGGGACCGCCGTTTCGGCGGCGCGACCCCGAACGAGGTCCTCCTCTCCCTCGAGGGCGAGGCGAACGGCTAGGCCGTTTCCCGCACGTCGCCGGGGTGAGGCGCGCGGGGGCCGGGAGGTCATGGTCATCTGCGGGTCATCCGGCATTCACGGCGGTCGCCGACGATCCGCTCATGAACCGCCTCACCTCCGCAGTGACCTTCACCCTCGCCGCGTGCACCCTGCTGGCCACGGCCCTGCCCGCGCAGGCCGGGGCCGACGGCCCGCCGGCGCTGCCGCACCGTGACAGCTACGGCACGAAGGCCGTCTACGCGCCCGGTCAGAGCGCGCGCACCTACCAGCGGCCGCCGGCCGGGTTCGCGCCCGTCTTCACGGAGAACGTCTCCCGGCACGGTTCGCGCTCCGCGACGGACGGCGAGGACGCCGACCTGGTCCTCGCCCTCTGGGACGAGGCCCGCGCCGCAGGTCAACTCACCCGGAAGGGCGCGGAGTTCGGGCCGAAGGTGCGCGCGCTGCAGGCCGCCATGGCGAAGGTCGGGTACGGCGACCTGAGCGGTCTGGGAAAGCGGGAGATACAGGGCGCCGCCCGCCGCACGGCCGCCCGGCTGCCGTCCCTCTTCGCCGGGATCGCGGCGAACGGCGAGAAGATCGGCGTCGTCAGCTCCGGGCAGGGACGGGCCGTCGACAGCGCCGATCTGTACGCGGGGGCCCTCGCGGCCGCCGATCCGGATCTCGCGCCGCTGATCGGCGCGACCCGCACCGACAAGGATCTGCTCTACTTCCACAAGGCGGACGGCGGCGCGGCCTACCGCGACTACATCGCGCACGACGGGCGTCTCGCGAGCACCCTGACACAGATCACCGACCAGCCCCGGACCCACCAGGCCGCATCGAGCGTCCTGCGCCGTCTGTTCAAGGCCGCCTTCGTCGAGCGGATCGCCGTCGCCGACCGGGTCGCCGCCGCGACGGCCGTCTACAACCTGTACGCCATCGCCCCGGCGATGGGCGACGAGAGCCCCGGCGGCCGGGGCTGGGGGATGCAGCGGTACATCTCGGCCTCCGACGCCGCCTGGTTCGGGTACCTGAGCGACGCCGAGGACTTCTACGAGAAGGGTCCCGGTTTCGCCGGCAGCGACATCACGTACCGGATGGCGGACGTCCTGCTCGACGACTTCTTCCGGCAGGCGGAGGCCAAGAAAGCCGGTACGAGTGACCTGGGCGCGCAACTGCGTTTCACGCACGCCGAGGAGATCATTCCGCTGGCCGCCCTGATGGGCCTGCCCGGCAGCACGAAGCCGGTCACCGCGGACCGGCCGTACACCTATGCGGGCAACGCCTGGCGGGGCGCGGACGTGGCCCCGCTCGGCGCGAACATCCAGTGGGACGTCTACGAGAAGAACGGCCGCTATCTGGTCCGCATGCTCTACAACGAGAAGGAGACGGCCTTCAAGGCGGGCTGCGCCCCGATCGCGAAGGGCAGCAGGTTCTACGACCTGGACGAGCTGGAGAGGTGCTTCGGCCGGGGCTGAGCGCAGGGCGGGGCGGGGGTGGCGGGTGTGGCGGTCACTTGTCCGCGCAGTCGGAGCACGTGCCGAAGATCTCCACGGTGTGGGCCACGCTGACGTAGCCGTGCTCCGCCGCGATCGCCTCGGCCCACTTCTCGACCGCGGGACCCTCCACCTCCACGGCCTTGCCGCAGACGCGGCAGACGAGGTGGTGGTGGTGCTCGCCGGTGGAGCAGCGGCGGTACACCGACTCGCCGTCCGACGTGCGCAGGACGTCGACCTCGCCGGCGTCGGCGAGGGACTGGAGCGTGCGGTACACCGTGGTCAGGCCCACCGAGTCGCCCTTGTGCTTGAGCATGTCGTGCAGTTCCTGAGCGCTGCGGAACTCCTCGACCTCGTCGAGCGCGGCCGCCACCGCGGCACGCTGCCGGGTGGAGCGGCCCCTCACAGGCGGTCCAGCGGTCGTCACCGTCGTCTCCTCACATCTGCGGGTTGCCGGGCCATTGTGCCAGCCGCGGCTGTGCGCAGTCAGACGCCGACCCCGTCACCCGCGTCCCGGGTGGCCGGAATCGTGCACTCGGCGGGGTCGCCGGCCGGTCCCTGCGCGGCCAGGGCGCGGGCGCGGCGGCGGGCCAGCGGGGCGGCCAGCACGCCGAGCGCGATGAACGCGGCGATGGTCAGCAGGACGATCGTCGCACCGGGCGGAACGTCCTGGTAGTAGGAGGTGGCGGTGCCGCCGAGGGTCACCGTCACGCCGATCGCGACGGCGATCGCGAAGGTGGCGGCGAAGCTGCGGCTGAGCTGCTGGGCGGCGGCCACGGGGACCACCATCAGGGCGCTGACCAGCAGCAGGCCCACCACCCGCATGGCGACGGTCACCGTCACCGCCGCGGTGACGGCCGTCAGCAGGTTCAGCGCCCGCACGGGCAGGCCCGTCACGCGGGCGAACTCCTCGTCCTGGCTGACCGCGAAGAGCTGGCGGCGCAGACCCAGGGTGACCGCGACGACGAAGGCCGCGAGCAGACAGATCGCGGTGACGTCCGACTCGGAGACGGTCGACAGGGACCCGAAGAGGTACGACGTCAGGTTGGCGTTGGAGCCGCCCGGCGCGAGGTTGATGAACATCACGCCGCCGGCCATGCCGCCGTAGAAGAGCATGGCGAGGGCGATGTCGCCGCGGGTCCTGCCGTACCAGCGGATGAGTTCCATCGCCACCGCGCCCAGGACGGAGACGGCGGTCGCCATCCACACCGGGGAGGCGTTGAGGAGGAAGCCGAGGCCGACGCCGGTCATCGCGACATGGCCGATGCCGTCGCCCATGAGGGCCTGGCGGCGCTGGACGAGGTAGATGCCGACCGCGGGCGCGGTGATGCCGACGAGGACGGCGGCGAGCAGGGCCCGCTGCATGAAGGCGTAGTCGAGGATGTCCATCAGCTCAGCAGTCCCGTGCGGATCGGTTCGACGCCCGCGGGGGCGTGCGGGTGTACGTGGTCGTGGCCGGGGAGGGCGTGCTGCCCGACGGCCGGAGTGGGCGGGCCGTCGTGCAGGACGCAGCCGTCGCGCAGGACGACCGCCCGGTCGATGAGGGGCTCCAGCGGGCCCAGTTCGTGCAGTACGAGCAGGACGGTCGTGCCCGCCGCGACCTGGTCCTTCAGGGTGCGGGCCAGGACCTCCTGGCTGGCGAGGTCGACGCCGGCCATCGGCTCGTCCATGATCAGCAGTTCGGGTTCGGCGGCGAGCGCGCGGGCGATGAGCACGCGCTGGTGCTGGCCGCCGGAGAGGGCGTCCACGTTGTCCTTGGCGCGGTCGGCCATGCCGACGAGGTCCAAGGCCCGGCGGACGGCGGCGTGGTCGGCCTGGCGGAAGACGCCGAAGCGGGTGCGCGAGAGCCGGCCGGAGGAGACGATCTCCGTCACCGTGGCCGGGACGCCGCCCGCGGCCGTGGTGCGCTGCGGCACGTATCCGATCCGCGACCAGTCCCGGAACCGGCGGTGCGCCGCGCCGAACAGCTCGATCTCGCCCGCTTCGATCGCCACCTGGCCGATGACGCTGCGCACGGCCGTCGACTTTCCCGAGCCGTTCGCGCCGAGCAGGGCGACGACCTCACCGCGCCGCACGGTGAGGTCGACGCCCCGCAGCACGGGGCGCGAGCCCAGCTGGGCGCGGACTGCGCGCATCGCGATCACGGGCTCGGCCTTCGCGTCCATGACGCCCTCCGTAGAGATCACTTGGTACCCAGGGCCGTCTGCAGCGCCTTGAGGTTCGCCTGCTGGACCGAGAAGTAGTCCTTGCCGCGGGACTTGTCCGTGATGCCCTCGATCGGGTCGAGGACGTCCGTCTTCAGTCCGGCGTCGCCGGCGATGGTCTTCGCGGTCTTGTCGCTGACGAGCGTCTCGTAGAACACCGTGGTGACGCCGTCCGCCTTGGCCATCTTCTCAAGCTCCTTCACGCGCGCGGCGCTGGGCTCCGACTCGGGGTCGAGGCCGTTGATGGCCTCCTCGGTCAGGCCGTAGCGCTCGGCGAGGTAGCCGAAGGCGGCGTGGGTGGTGACGAACACCTTGGTCTTCGTGTTCGCCAGCCCGGCCTTGAACTCGGTGTTGAGGTCGCCGAGCTTCTTCACCAGGGTCGCGGTGTTGCTTCTGTAGTCGGCCGCGTGGTCCGGGTCGGCCTTCTCGAAGGCCTTGCCGACGCCCTCGGCGACCTGGGCGTAGCGCACCGGGTCGAGCCAGATGTGCGGGTCGAGGCCGGCCAGCTCCTCGTTCTCGTGGTCGTCGTGCTCGGCCGCGTGGCCGCCGACCTCGTTGCCGTGTTTCTCCAGCGAGGTGAGGGAGGCGGCGTCGATCTTCGTCTTGACCTCGGACTGGGCCACCGCGTCGTCGACGGAGGGCTGGAGGTTCTTCAGGTAGAGCACCGCGTCGGACTCCTGGAGCGCGGCGGTCTGCTTGGCGCTGATCTCCAGGTCGTGCGGCTCCTGGCCGGGCTGGGTGAGGCTGGTGACGTGGGCGTGGGCCCCGCCTATCTGCTCGGCGAGGAAGGCCATCGGGTAGAACGACGCGACGACGTCGAACTTGTCCGTGCCGGCCGCGGCCGCGCTGTCGGTGGAGCAGGCCGAGAGGGTGCCGAGGCCGAGGGCGGTGGCCGCCGCGACAGCCGCGCCGGATATGAGTCGTCGTGCGTTCATGACACTCATTTTCAACAAATATGGAAACCGTTGTCAACAAGCTGAGGGGCAAGGGGCGAGTAAGGGCCCGGTAAGCCCCGAAGGGCTGCGGTATGGCCCCCTGTGAGCCTGGGCCCGATTTGGTCGAGGGGGAGTCCCCGCCGGTACCCTGAAGTCTTCGCTGGAAGCACCTCGCTTCGTCGCCCGTCGTCGTTATGAAGAGAGCACCGTGGCCGCCGACAAGATCGACACCATCGTCAGCCTGAGCAAGCGCCGTGGCTTCGTATTCCCCTGCAGTGAGATCTACGGCGGCCAGAAGGCCGCCTGGGACTACGGACCGCTGGGTGTCGAGCTCAAGGAGAACCTGAAGCGCCAGTGGTGGCGCTACATGGTGACGTCGCGCGAGGACGTGGTCGGCATCGACTCGTCCGTCATCCTGGCTCCCGAGGTCTGGGTGGCCTCCGGTCACGTCGCCACCTTCTCCGACCCGCTCACCGAGTGCACCGCCTGTCACAAGAGGTTCCGCGCGGACCACCTGGAAGAGGCGTACGAGGCCAAGCACAAGCGCCTGCCGGAGAACGGCCTGGCCGACGTGAACTGCCCCAACTGCGGCAACAAGGGCCAGTTCACCGAGCCCAAGCAGTTCTCGGGTCTGCTCTCCACCCACCTCGGCCCGACCCAGGACACCGGCTCCGTCGCCTACCTGCGGCCCGAGACCGCCCAGGGCATCTTCACCAACTTCGCCCAGGTGCAGACCACTTCGCGCCGCAAGCCGCCGTTCGGCATCGCGCAGATGGGCAAGTCCTTCCGCAACGAGATCACGCCCGGCAACTTCATCTTCCGCACCCGCGAGTTCGAGCAGATGGAGATGGAGTTCTTCGTCAAGCCGGGCGAGGACGAGAAGTGGCAGGAGTACTGGATGGAGCAGCGCTGGAACTGGTACACCGGTCTCGGCATGCGTGAAGAGAACATGCGGTGGTACGACCACCCGAAGGAGAAGCTCTCCCACTACTCCAAGCGCACCGCCGACATCGAGTACCGCTTCCAGTTCGGCGGCAACGAGTGGGGCGAGCTGGAGGGCGTCGCCAACCGGACCGACTACGACCTCTCCGCTCACTCCAAGGCCTCCGGCCAGGACCTCTCCTTCTTCGACCAGGAGGCCGGCGAGCGCTGGACGCCGTACGTCATCGAGCCCGCGGCCGGCGTCGGCCGCGCGATGCTGGCGTTCCTGCTCGACGCCTACGTCGAGGACGAGGCGCCCAACGCCAAGGGCAAGCTGGAGAAGCGCACGGTCCTGCGTCTCGACCACCGTCTCGCCCCGGTGAAGGTCGCGGTCCTGCCGCTGTCCCGCAACCCCGAGCTGTCGCCGAAGGCCAAGGGCCTCGCCGCAGCGCTGCGCCAGAACTGGAACATCGAGTTCGACGACGCCGGCGCGATCGGCCGCCGCTACCGCCGCCAGGACGAGATCGGCACGCCGTTCTGCGTGACGGTCGACTTCGACACCCTCGAGGACAACGCGGTCACCGTCCGCGAGCGTGACTCGATGAAGCAGGAGCGGGTGTCCCTCGACCAGATCGAGGGCTACCTCGCCGCCCGCCTGATCGGCGCGTGACCGCTCACGGCGCTCAGCACCACGAGGCCGGCCCCGACGGGACTCCCGTCGGGGCCGGCCTCGCGTCATGCCGTGCAGTCCCGCTCGCGCCGGTGGCCGCGCAGCAGCACTTCGGCGTCGGTCTCCGCGTTGTGGTCGTACGCGGCACGGGTCTCGGCGCGCCGCCCCCCGGGCGGAGCCGACATGCCGTCGACGAGGCCGTCGTGGGCGTGCGACCGCGCACATTCCGCAGATGCGGAACGGGTGGATGCCGGCGCGAAGGGCGGTCACGGGGCGCGGTCGGGAGCCCCGGCGACGGTTCGCGGAGTTGCGCCCGCTGCGGGCCGGCGAAGGGGCGCGGCTCCGGGAGACGCTGTGCCGTCCGTGCCTACAGGTCGACGTCCACGTAGAGCGCCGCGTGGTCGGAGGCCGCGGTGCCCTTCGAGGTCACCGTGTCGAAGGACTTGATGTCCTTCGCGAAGATGCCGCGGGTCTCCAGGCCGACGTGCTGGACCTGCGGCCACAGCTCGGGCGAGAGCAGGATGTAGTCGAGCTTGTCCCGCTCGCTCCTGCACTCCCCGTGGGTGCCGGGCAGTCCGCGATAGGCGTGGTGACTCATCACGTCCCGCAGCCCGGTGTCCCGGAGGACCGTGGCGGGGTCGCTGTCCGGGTCGTCGTTGAGGTCCCCGGCGACGACGACGTGCGGGGTGCGCTCCAGCGCGGCCCGGTAGATCTCCGCGACCCGCTCGGCCTGTGCAAGGCGCAGACCGGGATTGTCCTGGAACTTGCTCTTCAGGTGGTTGCCGAGGACCACCAGGGGCGTCCCGTTCAGCCGGATCTCGAACTCGGGGCAGTCGCGGCTGAAGAGGCGCAGGTCGGGTCGTTCGGGGTCGGTGTCGAAGAGGTGGGACCGCACGGACGTGATGGGGTGCCGGCTGAGGATGCCGACGTCGATGCCCCGGGGGTCGTTGCCGTCGATCAACAGGGCGTAGGGGTACGGCCGCCGGCCGAGCGCCCCGGCCAGCACCTGCGTGTTGAAGCGCTCCAGGGTGAGCCGGTCCTCGACCTCCACGGTGAGCAGGATGTCGGCGTCCACCTCCGAGACCACCCGGCCGGTGTTGCGCACCACGCTCAGTTCGAAGTCGTCCTGACCCAGTTCGGCCCAACCGGCCCACGCGGCACGGCCCTTGGCGGTGACCTCGACGCGGGTGTTCTTTCCGGTGCCCGTCGTCTTGAAGAGCCCCGAGTCCTTGCCCGGCCGTGACTGGTTCACGTAGATGGGCGGCGGGTCCTTCGGGTCGATGTCGTACGCCCGGTGCTTCTCGACGAGTCCGGCGATCTTCTTCTTGTCGTCGTCCGTGTACACCGGCAGGTCGAGGAGGGCGACCAGCGTGGCGAAGTCGTCCAGGATCTCCTTGCGCTTCGCCGGGTCCTCGATGCGGAACGCGGTGGGCCGGCGGAAGAGGTTCTCCATGTTGAAGGTGGCGATGCGGATGCTCATGGCAGCCTCCATGGCGGCGCGAAGGGCCGCTCGGCCGGCGGCAGGCGCCGCCGAGGTGACTGCGCACCGACATATCCCATTGTCCTCGCGTCTCGCGCCCCGTCGACCGGACGGACCCCGCGGGGCCGCGGCCCACGCATCGCGACAGATTGCAGATGACAGATATTGAAATCTGTCATCTGTCATGGCAGGGTGGTGTGCATGACGATGCGAACCCGTTCCCTCGGCACCACCGGCCCCCAGGTCTCCGCCCTCGGTCTCGGCTGCATGGGCATGTCCGCGCTGTACGGCGGCGCGGACCGGGCCGAGGGGATCGCGACGATCCACGCGGCCCTCGAGGCCGGCGTGACCCTGCTGGACACCGGCGACTTCTACGGCATGGGCCACAACGAGCTGCTGATCGGCGAAGCGCTGCGCACCGCGCCCGCCGCCCGCCGTGAACAGGCCCTGACCAGTGTGAAGTTCGGCGCCCTGCGTGGGCCGGACGGCTCCTGGGCCGGCTACGACGGCCGGCCCGCAGCCGTGAAGAACTTCGCCGCCTACTCCCTCCAGCGCCTGGGAGTCGATCACATCGACGTCTACCGCCTCGCCCGGCTCGACTCCGACGTGCCGATCGAGGAGACGGTCGGTGCGATCGCCGAACTGGTCGAGAAGGGGTACGTGCGGCACATCGGCCTCAGCGAGGTCGGCGCCGAGACCATCCGCAGGGCCGCCGCCACCGCGCCGATCGCCGACCTGCAGATCGAGTACGCGCTGATCTCCCGCGGCATCGAGCAGTCGATCCTGCCCGTGACCCGTGAACTGGGGATCTCGATCACCGCGTACGGCGTGCTGTCGCGCGGACTGATCTCCGGCCACTTCACCGCCGAGCGCCGGCTCGCCGCCGACGACTTCCGGGCCCACTCGCCCCGCTTCCAGGGTGACAACCTCCAGCACAACCTGAACCTGGTGGAGGCCCTGCGGAAGATCGCCGAAGAGAAGGGCGTCTCCGTCGCGCAGATCGCGATCGCATGGGTGCTGGCCCAGGGCGAGGACATCGTGCCGTTGATCGGCGCGCGGACCAGGGAGCGGCTCGCGGAGTCGCTGGGCGCGCTGGACGTCGTCCTCGAGGCCGGCGACCTCGCCGCGATCGAGGAGGCCGTCCCGGCAGGCGCGGCCGCCGGCGAGCGCTACGCGGCGGCCGCGATGGCCCACCTCGACAGCGAGCGCTGACCCGACCTCCGGGTACGGTCTGAGCATGCCACCGACCACCGAGACCCTGACCGCCGAGCGCATCCTCGAGGCGACCGAGGAGGTGCTGCGGCGGCACGGCCCGGCCAAGGCCACCGTGGTCGACGTGGCCCGCGCGCTAGGCGTCAGCCACGGCAGCGTCTACCGGCACTTCCGCACCAAGGCGGCGCTGCGGGCGGCGGTCACGAAGCGGTGGCTGGACCGTACGTCGCAGACCTTGTCCGCTATCACCGCCGACGCGTCACGGTCCCCGGAGACGCGGCTGCGCGACTGGCTCGCGGCGCTCTTCGAGGCCAAGCGCCGCAAGGCGGGCGACGACCCCGAACTGTTCGCCACGTACATGGTGCTGACCGGGGAGACCGGTGACGTGGTCGACGAACACCTCGACGACCTGACCGGTCAGCTGACCCGGATCATCGAGGCGGGAGTCGCGTCCGGCGCGTTCGCCGCCCCCGCCCCGCAGGCTGCCGCCCGCGCCGTCTTCCACGCCACCGGCCGCTTCCACGACCCCGGATACCACCGGGTGTGGGAGCGGCCGGGCGTCGAGGAAGACTTCACAGCCGTGGTCGACCTGCTGCTACGGGGCCTGCGGGCCACTCCCTGAGCGGTCCCGGGCGTCCCGGGCCTCCTGAGGGTCGCCCTCGTCCCGGCCGCCGCGCGGTCTACCTGTCGGAGATGTCGAGCCTGCTCACCAGGATGGCCGAGGTGTCGTGCTCCCATACGACGAAGAACTTGCCGGGCGCGTACTCGTCGGCCATCGGGTAGGTGTCCCAGCCCGCGCCGGTTCCGGCCGGCGTCGGGTCGTTGGGTCCTGTGGGGTCGGCGAACAGCTCGCTGCTCGACCAGGCTGCCGTGCCGGTGTTCTTGGTCCGGTAGTTCATGGCCTGGCGGATCGGGTCCGTCTTGGTGTTGTAGATGGTCAGATACCGGCCGGTGCTGTCCTTGGTGAAGTAGCCCTTGGAGTCGTTGTTGGGCACGTTGGTGTCCAGCCGGAAGGGGCTCCAGGACACCTTGACGACGGTGCCGGTCTCGGTGGTCGTCTTCGTGACGTCGGCGGTGGCGGTCAGTGCGAACGACGCGGCCCCGTCCACCGGAGGCTTGCTGCGGGCGACCATGAGCAGCTTGTTCGGGTCGTCCTGAGAGATGACGAGTTGCGGTTCGCCGGGCAGGTGGTCCGTGGGGTTGGGCACGGGGCCGGCTGCCGTCCACTTCACGAGATCCACGGAGTACAGAACCCCGTTCTCCCGCTTCGACGCCCAGTACGGCATGACATACAGTCCGTTGGCCATCTGGACCGGGCGTCCGGCGAGGGCGAGGTTCTGCTTGCCGGGGAGGCTCGCGTCCGTCGTCGGGTTGAGCGGCATGTCGATGGTGAAGTCGTGCCAGGTGTGCCCCCCGTCGGTGCTCTCCTTGGCGACGACGGCGTCTATCGGCAGGCCGCTGTAGTTGGTGATCGCCGTTCGGCCCATGTACGCGAAGATCCGGTTGCCCGTCTTGTAGAGCTCGACGTAGTGCCAGGAGTACTCGCTGGTCTCCTGCGCCAGCGTCTGCGGCCGGCTCCAGGTCACGCCGCCGTCGGTGGTGTAGGAGTACCGGATGTACCCGTGGTCGAAGACCGAGTTGGCGGGCGAGGTGATCACCGAGGCGGTGGTGCCCTCCCGCCACACCACGACCGCGTCGTTCGCGCTGGTGCTGATGATGTCGGGGGTGCGGGGCCCGTCGCCCTCGGTCACGGTGTTCTGGTAGACGAGCCGCGGGGTGGGGGGACTCGCGGCGGACGCGCGGTCGGGCGCGCTGACCAGGGTCATGAGCAGCGCGGCGACGAGACCGAGGAACCCGGCCACGAGGGCCGGCCGGGACCGGCGCGCGCGGGACCGGCGCGAGGAGGACTGTTCCGTTACCAGAGCCACTGTTGCTCCTTGCTCGCGTCGCAGGTCCGCTGAGCGGGTTTGACTCTGTCGTTCGTCGAGGCGCCGACTATGGCCAGGCAGAACTTGCTGTTGACGTTCCTCAGCCGGTCGATGGAGTCGTGCGCCCAGACCTGCTCGGCGTCCTCGGCGCTCTCGCCGCCGTTGCACGGCCACTGGATGGGGTTGGCGCCCTCCAGCTTGGTGCCGCTCGCCATGGCCAGGCACAGGCCGCTCGCCAGGTTCTTCACCTGATAGCCGCCGGGCACGGCTATGAGCGCCCAGTACTGGCTCTCGCTGGTGCTGCACGGCCACTGGATCGGGTAGTCACCTTGTGTCGAGCTGGAACCACCGGCCACGGCGGCGCACTTCCCGGTGCCCTGGTTGTAGAGCCGGGCGTAGACGGGGGTGGCGTCGGCAGCCACTGCGGCGGCCTCGGCGGTGGTCGCCGCCGCAGCCGTGGTGGTCGCCGCGGTGGCCGCCGTCGCCGTGCCGGTGAGCGAGGAGGCGCTGAGCAGGGGCGCGGTCAGAAGGGCCGCAGCGGCCAGGGCAAGGGGCATCCGGAAGGTTCTACCCATGGAGGAGTTCTCCCGACGTGGGAAAAACGGGTGTGTTCATCACGCCGCCAGCATGCGCGGCGGTCCGGAGGCTGTCCTTAACAACGGGTGCACAGGCGGTTGACGGTGCGTCTACTCGTCGTCCGAAGGACACATCAGCCTCAGGAACCGGTACTCCGTGGGGGACATCCCGTACGTGGCGCGGAAGGCCCGGGTGAAGTCGGAGGCGCGCAGGATGCCCCAGCGGGCGGCGATGACGTGGACGGGCGTGGCGTGCAGCGCGGGGTTCGCCAGATCGCGGCGGGCGCCCGCCAGCCGTTGGCCCCGGATGAAGGCCGCGACCGTCTCGCCCGTGCCCTCCTCCTGGAAGAGGCGGTGCAGATAGCTGAGGGAGATGTGGTGCGCGGCGGCGACGACGGGCGGCCGCAGCTCCGGGTCGTGCAGGTGCTGCCGGATGAACGCCCGCACACGGGTGACGGTGACCCGGCGTTGGGTCTCCGGCGTCAGGTCGGCTTCCGCCTCCAGCTCATGGGCGAGCCATGCCGCCAGCAGGTCGACCACGACCATGCCGAGGCGCGGTGCGTCGGACGGCTGGAGGGAGGCGGCCTGCTGGTCCAGTCCGGTGAGAAAGCCCGTCAGCAGGGCGCCCGGTCCCTGGCGTCCCGACAGGCGCCTGCCCAGGAGGTTGCGCACCCGGGCGTACGGCAGGGGCAGCAGTGACTTGGGAACCTCCACGCCCACCCCGGTGACCAAGGGCGGCTCCGAGGAGGACGACGGCTGCCCGCCGTGGGGCTCCACGACGTACGGGCGTGAGCTGTCGGACAGCCACAGGTCCTGCGGCCCGTAGGTCTCGGACCGTCCCACGTGGTCGAAGCCGAGCCCACCGCCCAGCACCAGCGACAGGTGGTACTCCTCGGGATCGGACTGCCGCACCAGCCGCGCGTTGCGGCGGTACCGCGTCGGCACCACCCGGATGGGCCACACCCGCACCGCCCCCAGTTCGAGCAGCCGCTGCTCCGCCCGGAAGTCCGCGGCGTAGTCACTGCTGATGTCGCTGGGTGCGATCGTGCGGTCCATCAGCTGACGCCAGTACTCGAACCTGTCCGCCACCGGCACGTCCGCGGTGCGGAACACCGTCCCGATCATTGTGCCCCTGCTCCCCACCCGAGTTCCGGGGGCCCTTCCCGACCCCGACCGCGACCTCGTTCCGCCCGTTTCCCACGTCCGCCCTGTGCCGCTGCTCTGTGCTGCTTTGCTTCTGCGGAGGGTACTTCAGCTTTCAGGCCGCGGCTCCGCGGGCCCAGGACGTCAACTCGTCGCCGCGCAGCGCCAGAAGTCCCGCATCAGGGGCGTCGGGACCGGGTCCGTCATCGCGGTCTGGGTGAGGAGGACGGCGACCGTGCCCGTCCGCGGCACGATGTGGGCCGTCGTGCCGGTGCCGCCGACCCAGCCGTACCGGCCCGGCACGTTCCACGGGTCGATCGCTTCGACGTCGACGCTGCCGCCGTATCCCCAGCCCTGGCCCTCCAGGAAGAGCGCGCCGATCTCCCGCTGCTCCGACGTGAGGTGATTGGCCGTCATACGGCTCACCGAGGTGTGGGACAGGATCCGGCGGCCGTTCGCCTCGCCCCCGTTCAGCAGCAGGCGGGCGAAGGCCAGCCAGTCGTCGGCCGTGGACACCAGCCCGCCGCCGCCCGACGGGAACCGCGGCAGGCCGCTCCACTCGCCGTCCGGGGTGTCCGCGAGTTCCAGCGCGCCCGTGCCGTCGGGGCGGTAGGCGGTGGTGAACCGGTCCCGCTTCTCCTTCGGGACCTCGAACGCGGTGTCCTTCATGCCCAGTGGCTCGAAGAACCGCTCGGCGAGGAAGTCGGGAAGGGCTCGGCCCGAGGCCCGCGCGATCAGCACGCCCTGCAGATCGGACGCCGTGCCGTACAGCCAGGCCTCTCCCGGCTGGTAGAGCAGCGGGACGCGGGCCAGGTCCGCGAGCCAGACGTCCGGCTCGGGGTACGCCTGCGGCTGCCGGCCGTCCTTCTGGACCGCGAACAGCGCCTGGACGGCGGGCAGCGAGAAGTCCGACGGGAAGCCCCAGCCGGGGCGCGAACTCAGCAGGTCCTCCACCGTGATCGGACGGGCCGCCGGGACCACGTCGTCGACCGGCGCGAACGGCGTGCGGACCACCGTCGGCGCCGCCAGCTCCGGCAGCCACTCCGCCACCGGCGATCCGAGGCCGACCGTCCCCTCCTCCACCAGCGTCAGCAACGCCGCCGCCGTGACCGACTTGGTGATCGAGGCGACGCGGAACAGGGAGTCCCGGGTCATCGGGGCGGTGCCGGCGGCGTCCCGCGAGCCGACGGCCACCACCTCCACCTCGTCGCCGCGGGCCACCAGGCCCACCGCCCCCGGCGCCGTGCCGTCGTCGACGTACCGCCGCAGGGTTTCGTGCAGAGCGCTCATGGGCCGGCCTTCCGATGCGAGTCCTTCTCCTGCCTCTCCACCGATACGACCCGCCGGACGCCCGGAAGTCATCGCGACTCGCCGCCGCCTCCCGAGGGATCCACGGTCGCCTGGTGCGCCTGGGCGAGATGCTCCTCCGCCTTCAGCCACGGCAGGAACTGCGCCCCCGTGCGCCAGCCGCACGTCTCGCAGCTGATGGTGCGCTGCACGCCCGCGCGGCGCACCCGGACGACGTGCCGCCGTCCGTGCTGGTCGAAGCGGCTCACCTTGCTCGTGTTGCTCTCCGGCATGACGTCTCCAGCGTCCGAGGGCCATCGCGGCTGCCCCCGCAAGGGCCTCTCGGAGTGTGCAGCACGACCAACATCAACGGGGGTTCCCGGGAGACGACTTGACCAACCCGTTCTCCGACGTCTTCGCGGTGTCCACGCCCGGCCGGCCTCAGCCCACCTTGCGGGGCAGCCGCAGGCTCAGCAGCCCGGTCACGGCCACCCCGGCCAACTGCACGGCCAGCGTGGTCAGCAGGGCGTCCCGCATGCCCATCCCGGGGACCAGGGAGAGGAACAGGGTGCCGAGGGTGGCCACGCCCAGGGCCAGCGAGGCCTGTTGGGTGGTCACCATCACACCGCTGCCGACGCCCGCCCGGGCCGGCGGCACCTCGGACATCACGATCCGCATCACGACGGGCAGTTGGAGCGCCTGTCCCGCACCGGCGACCGCCGCGCCCGGCAGCAGCTCGACGAAGCCGACGTCCGGCCAGTCGGCGCGCACCGCCAGCACGATCAGCACGACGCCCACGCCCTGCAGCACCGCGCCCGCGGTCACCACCCGCGCCCCGAACCGTGCCACCAGGCGCGGCCCGGCCAGCGAGGCGAGGAAGAACATCAGCGCCATCGGCGCGAGTGCGAGACCGGCGCGCACCGGGCCCAGTCCCGCCCCGCTCTGCAAGGCGACGGCGATCACGAACATGAACCCGCTGAAGCCGACCGCGAGCGGCGCCATGATCGTCAGGCCGCGCCGCAGGGTGGTCAGGGCGAACAGACTCGGCGGGACCAGCGGTGTGCGACCCTGCCGGTCGGCCCGCCGCTCCACGGCATAGAACGCGCCGGTGACCAGCGGGAACGCCGCCAGCGACAGCCACGTCCACAGGGGCCAGCCCGAAGCCCGGCCTTCGGTCAGCGGGGCGAGCAGGGTGAGGAGAGCGGCGGCGAGGAGCACGGTGCCGGGTCCGTCCACGGGCTCCGGGCGCTGCGAGCGGGTCTCCGGGACGGTACGGACGGCCAGCAGCAGCCCGACGATCACGAACGGCACGTTGACCAGGAACACGGACCGCCAGCCGCTGCCGGCGATGTCGGCGGCGACCAGTACGCCGCCCAGGATCTGGCCCGCCACCATGGACAGCCCGGCGGTCGCGCCGTACAGACTCATCGCCTTGGCACGGCGCGGGCCCGCGGTGGCCGACTGGATGGTGGCGAGCACCTGCGGCACCATCGCTGCGGCCGAAGCGCCCTGCGCGACCCGGGCCGCGACCAGCGACCACGCGTCGGGAGCGAGCCCACAGGCCAGCGAGGTCAGGCCGAAGGCGGCCATGCCGCCGAGGAAGAGCCGACGCCGGCCGAACAGGTCGCCGAGCCGGCCGCCGAGCACGAGCAGCACCGCGTACGCGAGTCCGTACCCGGCGACGACGAGTTCGAGGACGGACTCGCTCGCGGCGAGGTCCCGGCCCATGGTGGGCAGGGCGACGTTGACGATGAAGAAGTCGATGAGAGGGAGTGCCGCGCCGAGCAGCACCGTGAAGAGTCCGAGCGGGCCGAGGGCGTGGTCCGGCGCAGGGGCGCCGGCGCCCCGACGGGCTGGGGCGGGGACGGTTGCGGGGGTCGAGGTTGTCTGGGTCACGAAGCCGAGCCTGCGCCGCCCCTCAGGCGGGTACCAGAGTCTCCTTATCCTGGTAGAAGGAGTACCTGGCAACAGGATCCGCGCGACGGCAGGCTGGAGACATGACGACCATGGCCCAGGAGACGACGAGCACCGCGACCGCCGCAACGGCGGGGGCGACGCAAGCGGCCGGCACGCCGGGATCGGCTCGGACGCCGGGATCGGCCGGGGCGACGGGATCGGCCGGCACCGCGGGATCGGCTCGAGCGACGGGACCGGCCGCGACGGGCGAAACGACGGGCGGCTCGGAGATCCGGCGCCACGAACTGGCCGCCTTCCTGCGCAGCCGCCGCGAGCGCATCACGCCCGAGCAGGTCGGCCTCCCGCGCGGAGCGCGCCGCCGCACGCCCGGCCTGCGCCGCGAGGAGGTCGCCCATCTCTCTGCCGTCGGCGTCACCTGGTACACCTGGCTCGAGCAGTCCCGGGACATCCACGTGTCGGTCCAGGTACTGGACGCCCTGGCCCGCACGCTGATGCTCGACCCGAGCGAACGGGCCCACCTGTTCCAGCTGGCCGGCGCGACCGACCCGACGCCCGCCTCCTCCTGCGCCGGCGTCACCGACGCGGTGCGACTGATGCTCGACCAGCTCGACCCGCTCCCCGCCTGTGTCCAGAACAGCCGCTACGACATCCTGGCCTACAACCGCACCTACGCCCATCTGCTGTGCGACCTCGACGCGATCCCGCCGCAGGACCGCAACTGCATGGTCCTCATCCACACCCATCCGCAGTGGCGCGAGTCGGTCGTCCACCTCGACGCGTCCATGCGCCTGATGGCCGCGAAACTGCGCGCCTCGATGGCCGGGCACCTCTCCGAGCCCGCCTGGAAGATGCTGGTCAGGCGACTGCAGGCGGAGTCACCGGAGTTCCGTGAGAACTGGGAGCGCTACGAGGTGGTGGTGGGCCGCAGCAAGACCAAGGAGTTCCGCAACCCGCATGTCGGCCTCCTCACCCTCACCCACACCGACCTCTGGCTGAGCCCGGACCACGGGGCGCGCATGGTGACGTACACACCGGTGGACGAGGAGAGCCGGGAACGTCTGGAGAAGCTGCACGTCTACGCCCAGGGCGCGACGCGGTGAAGTACGTGATGGTGCCGGGGGGTTGGCAGGGCGGGTGGGTGTTCGACGCGGTCGCCGCCGAGCTGCGCCGAGACGGTCACCACGTCGAGGCGGTGACCCTGGCGGGGCTGGAGCCGGACGGCCCGGCCGACGTGGACCGTCCGCCGAACCTCGACGACCGCGTCGACCAGGTGACCGAGATCGTCGACGGCGGCGACGGCGGCGGCGGCGACGGCACGCCGGTCGCGCTGTGCGGGCACAGCTACGGCGGGATGGTGATCGCCGGGGTCGCGGACCGGCTCGGCGACCGCCTCGACCAGCTCGTCTTCATCGACGCCTACGTCCCGGACGACGGGGATTCCTGCTGGTCCCTGACCAGCGACCGATTCCGGGAGCTGTTCGTCGCCGGCGCCCGCTCCGACGGCCGATGGGTCGCGGTCCCCGAAGGGCTCGACCCGCGTGCGCGACCGCACCCACTGGCGAGCTTCCTCCAGTCGATCAGGCTGGGAGGCGACCCCGGCCCGTCGCTCGGGCGGACGTTCATCAGCGGTGGCGCGTGGCCGGGCAGTCCGTTCGCGGCGCTGACCGAACGGTTGCGCGACGACCCGGGCTGGCGGGTCCGTGAGATCCCCGTGGGCCACAACATCGCCCGCCGCGACCCGCACAGCCTCGCGGCCGTTCTCGGCGCGTTGCCGCCCCGCTCCGCCTGACGACGCACAGCCGCCGCGCGGCGACCCCGCGCCCGTCCGCCGGTCCGGCCGGACAGGTCCGTAGGCCAGCCCGCACGTCCGTAGGCGGCCATGCGGCACGTCCGTAGGCCCGCACCACGTCCGTAGGCCCGCGGCGCGTCCGCCGGTCGGGCGCTGATGTCTGCCGCCCCGTGGGGGTCGGGTGCTGATGTCTGCCCTGTGGGATCGGGCGCTGATGTCTGCCGGCCCGGGGAGGTCAGGCGCTGACGCCTGCCGCCTCGCGGACGTCCGGGGCCTCCAGCCGCTCCGCGGTGCGCTCGGCCGTGCGCCGGGCCCACCGGCCGGTCGTCAGCGTGCCGAGGACGAGGACGACCGCGCCGCAGCCGGTGAGGATCCACCAGCCGGGGACGGCGGCCTCGGTGAAGGCGGCGCGGTACGACGAGGCGCTCACGCCCGCCGCGAGGACCGCGCCGATCACCGCGACGCCGAGGGTCTGGCCCAGCTGGCGGCTGGTGGAGGCGACCGCCGCCGCCACCCCGGCCTGACTGCGCGGCATGCCCGACACCGCCGTGTTGGTGATGGGCGCGTTCACGAACCCGAAGCCCACCCCGAACAGCACGTATCCGAGGAACAGCGTCGCGTCGGACGTCTCGGCGTCGAACAGGGCGAACAGCAGCCCGCTGAGCGTCATCGCCGTCCCCGCGATCACCAGCGGCAGCCGCGGGCCGCGGGTGCCCACCAGCCGGCCCGACAGCGGCGCGCACAGGAACGTCGGCACCGCCATGGGGAGCATCCACAGCCCTGCGTGCAGGGCGTCGAGGCCCCGCACGTTCTGCAGGTACAGCGTCGACAGGAACAGGAAGCCGCCCAGTGCGGCGAACGCGCTGATCGCGATGACGGTCGCCCCGCTGAACGGTGCCGAGCGGAAGAACCGCAGGTCGATGAGGGGTTCGGCGCGGCGGGGCTCGTACCGGAGCAGCCCCAGGAGGGCGGCGAGAGCGACGGCCGCGAAGGGACCGCTGGTCGCCGCGCCCGCCTCGGGGGCCTCGATGATCGCGTATGTCAGACAGCCGAAGAGGACGATGATCAGCAGCTGGCCGACCGGATCGGGGCGGCGGGCCTTCGGCGCACGCGACTCGGGGACGTACCGCAGGGTCGCCAGCAGGGCCACCAGGCCGACCGGCAGGTTGATCCAGAATATGGAGCGCCAGCCCACCGACTCCACGAGCAGTCCGCCCAGCAGCGGGCCCGCGGCCATCGAGATGCCCACCACCGCGCCCCACACGCCGATCGCGCGGGCGCGTTCGCGCGGGTCGGTGAAGGTGTTGGTGATGATCGACATGGCGACCGGGTTCAGCATCGAGCCGCCCACCGCCTGCACCATCCGCGCCGCGACGAGCAGCTCCAGGTTCGGGGCCAGCGAGCACAGCAGGGAGCCGGCGGCGAACACGACCAGGCCGGCCATGAACACCTTCTTGCGGCCGACGCGGTCGGCGGTCGACCCGGCCAGCATCAGCAGCGCCGCCAGGACCAGGGTGTAGGCGTCGATCGTCCACTGGAGGCCGGCGGTCGTCGCGTGCAGGTCGCGCTGCATGGCGGGCAGGGCGACGTTCAGGACGGTGACGTCCAGGCTCACGATCAGCAGGCTCATACAGCAGATCGCGAGGACCAGGAGACGTCGGCGGGGGCTGAGCTCGGGCATGCGTTCCATCGTACGCCGATATCGATAGTGCGTCTAACTAATGAGTGGTACATGATCCATCGGAGAACAGGAAGCCGGGTACCCCTTCGCGTACGCGACAATGGAGCAATGTCCACGCCCGTGCCCCCCCTGCAGATCGGCCCGCACACCGTCCGGCCGCCCGTCGTCCTGGCCCCCATGGCCGGGATCACGAACGCGCCCTTCCGCACCCTGTGCAGGCACTTCGCCGAAGGCGAAGGCTTCGCCGGAGGCGCAGCGAAGGATGGAGCCGGCGGCGGCAAGGGCCTGTTCGTCAGCGAGATGATCACGACCCGGGCGCTGGTCGAACGCAACGAGAAGACCATGCAGCTGATCCGCTTCGAGGCGAGCGAGAAGCCGCGTTCGATCCAGCTGTACGGCGTCGACCCGGCCACCGTCGGCAAGGCCGTCCGCATGATCGCGGAGGAAGATCTCGCCGACCACATCGACCTCAACTTCGGCTGCCCCGTCCCCAAGGTGACCCGCAAGGGCGGCGGTTCCGCGCTCCCGTACAAGCGCCACCTGCTGCGCGCGATCCTGCGCGAGGCCGTCAGCGGCGCCGGCGACCTGCCCGTCACCATGAAGATGCGCAAGGGCATCGACGACGACCACATCACCTACCTCGACGCGGGCCGCATCGCCGTCGAGGAGGGCGTGACGGCCATCGCCCTGCACGGCCGCACAGCCGCCCAGCACTACGGCGGCACGGCCGACTGGGAGGCGATCGCGCGCCTGAAGGAACACGTCCCGGAGATCCCCGTCCTCGGCAACGGAGACATCTGGTCGGCGCAGGACGCGCTGCGGATGGTCCGCGAGACCGGCTGCGACGGAGTCGTCGTCGGACGCGGCTGCCTGGGCCGGCCGTGGCTGTTCGCCGACCTCGTGGCCGCCTTCGAGGGCCGCCCGGACGACATCGCAGAGCCGTCGCTGCGCGAGGTCGCCGACGTCATGGTCCGCCACGCGACCCTGCTCGGCGAATGGATCGGCGACGAGTCCAAGGGCGTCGTCGACTTCCGCAAGCACGTCGCCTGGTACCTCAAGGGCTTCGCGGTCGGCAGCGAGATGCGCAAACGCCTCGCGATCACGTCCTCCCTCGCCGAACTGCGCGCCGGACTGGACGAACTGGACCTCGACCAGCCCTGGCCCGCCGGCGCCGACGGGCCCCGCGGCCGCACCTCCGGCAACAACAGGGTCGTCCTCCCGGACGGCTGGCTGAAGGACCCGTACGACTGCGCGGGCATCAGCGAGGAAGCGGAACTCGACACCTCGGGCGGCTGAGGGGCCCAGCGGCCCCCGGCCCCTCCCCGCCGGTCAGCCCGTCGGGTGGGGGGTCGAGCCGTAGGCGGTGAGGAACTTGTCGCGGAACGCGCTCATCTTCCATACCGGGGCGTTGTGGGCCGGCTTGAGGCCGTCCGTCCAGTTCCAGCCGGCGATCTTGTCGAGGACCTTCGGATCCTTGGCGATGAGGGAGATCGGCACGTCCCGGCTGGCGTTGTCGCCGCTGACCCGGGCGATCGGCTGGTGGTCGCCGAGGACGACCAGCACCGTGTCGTCGGTGCCGTAGCGCTCGAGCCACTGGGTCAGCGCGGTCACCGAGTACTGGATGGACTTGCCGTACTCCTCCTTGGAGGCGGTGCCGTCGGCGATGACGTCCGACGCCTTCTTGCCGGCCTTCTCGATTCCCTCGAAGACCGAGCCGTCGCCGATGGCGTCCCAGTCCACCATCTTCGGGATCGGGGCCCAGGGCTGGTGGCTGGAGGTCAGGATGATCTCCGACATCAGCGGCTTGTCGCGGTCGGTGCGGCCGTGCTCCAGCCGCTGGAACGCCTCCAGGGCGTACTGGTCGGGCATCGTCGACCAGCTGAACTTCGGCCCCTGATAACCCATCTCGAAAGCGTTGTAGACCTTCTCCAGTCCGTAGTACTTGGCCTCCGGCCAGCCCTTCTGGATGCCCGGCATCACACCGACGGTGTCCCAGGCGCCGGTCTTCTTGAACGCCTTCGTCAAGGACAGGTGGTCGCTGGCCATCACCGAGCGGTAGCGCTGCTGGTTGTCGACCCACAGGCCGGACAGCGTGGTGGAGTGGCCGAGCCAGCTGCTGCCGCCGTACGTGGCCGACGTCAGCCAGCCGCTCTTGGCGTGGAAGCCGGCCTTCGTCAGCGCCTGCGTGCTCGTGCCCAGCGTCCTGTCGACGCCGGGCGCCATGACCGGGTCCTCGATGGCGCTGCGGCCGTAGCTCTCGATGAACGTGAAGATCATGTCCTTGCCGCGCAGGTCCGGCACGAGCTGGTCGGCCGGGGTGGCGCCGAACGTGTCGTGACGGACCTCCTTGCCGAACGTGGCCTCGTCCTTGATGGTCTGCCGCACCTGCCGGGCCTTCTTCACGAGCGTGTCCGCGCTGCGGTGCGAGGCGACGGGCATCCCGGCGATCTGCAGGCCCACGACGGAACAGGTGACCCAGGCCGTGGCCGCGATCAGCGTCGCCCGGGTCGCCCGCCGGGTGTCGCGCGCCATCAGGTTGCCGATCCGGACCGTCGCCAGCGCCATCAGCGCGGACAGCAGCACGACGAGCAGGACGAGGCCGATCGCGGCGCCCACCGCCGTGGCCCGGCCCATCGAGTCGGCCACATACGACTGGGCGTCGTCCAGCAGGCCCCAGTCCAGGACGAGGTCGAAGTCACGGCCCAGATACTCGGTGAACTCCATGTCGAGCACGTTCAGCACGGTCAGCGCGCCGAGGAGCACCCCGCCCAGCACCGCGACCGCCGTCCGCGGCCGCCGGGGCAGCGCCAGCAGCAGGGCCGCCCCGATGATCGCCTCCACGGGCAGCCGCGTGAACCTGTTGACCTCGAGCCCGGCGATCCGGTTGGGCAGCAGCAGAGCCCCGAGCACGAGCCCGAACGCGAGGACGGTCACCGTCCACCACACCACCCGGGCGGCCCGGGGGTGCCGGCTCCGCCACTGCCACCAGCGAGCCTCCGCGACAACGCCCGCCCCGTCCGCGACGTCCCCTGCTGCTTGCACCGCTTCCCCTGCGGGCTGTTCCGATTTCCCTGCGGGCTGTTCCGGTTCCCCTGCGGGCTGTTCCGCTTCCCCCACGGCCCCCGCCGGGCCGGGATCGGTCGTCTCCGCGGGCTCCGCCGCCCCCGCCGTCCCGGTTGCGGGCTCCGCCGCTTCCTCCGCGGGCTCCGCCGGTTCGGTCGTGGACGTCGGCGCCTCCTCGGGGTCCGTCGAGTCGGGAAGCGGGGATGAGGGGGTGGAGGTGGAGACAGGCACCCGAGGGTCCTTCCGTACGAAGCCTGGCGATCGGCGGATCCGAGGCGGGCCGGATCCGCCACAGTTTCGTACGGCCTGCCCCCGGCCCGCGTTCAGCCCCCTCGGCCAGCGCTCGGCAAACACCGCGCAAACGCCACGCCAAACACCTCCGCTCCCGCCCCCGTCACCCCGTCACCCCGTCACCCCGCCACCGCGGCTACGCGCCGCCGACCGCCGTCAGCAGGGCCAGCGGCGCCGCAGCCGACCGGGACTCCCGCGCGCACGCGTGCGGGTACGGCACCGGCACCGCGTGGGTGTCGCGGCCGTAGCCGGCGAGCACCTCGGGGAGCCGGTGGCCCGTCGCGGCCGCCGCGTCGACCAGCGCGTGCGCGACCGTCCGGGCCTCGTCGTGCAGGCCGTAGCGGGCGAGGCCCAGCGTGATCAGCGCGTTGTCGTGCGGCCAGACCGAGCCCCGGTGGTAGGAGAGCGGGTGGTACGCCGGCTGCCCGGCCGCCAGCGTGCGCACGCCCCAGCCGGAGAAGAAGTCCGGCTCGAGCAGGCGCCGGCCCACCACCTCCCCGTACTCCTTGTCCAGCAGCCCGGACCACAGCAGATGCCCGGCGTCCGAGGCGAGCGCGTCCACCTGACGGCCCGCGCCGTCGAGGGCCAGCGCCGGGAAGGAACGGTCCGGCATCCAGAAGTCCTGCTGGAAACGGTCGCGGAGGTCGGCGGCCGCCTGTTCCAGCAGGGCCGCGTACGACGCGTCGCCCCACACCGTGCGCGCCGTCCACGCCGTGCGGCGCAGCGCGTCGTAGGCATACCCCTGCGCCCCGGCCGCCGTCACGGCCCCCGTCGCCCGCACCCCGTCGGCGGAGCAGATGGAACCGGGGGAGTCCTTCCAGTTCTGGTTGGCCAGACCGCCCTGATCGGCCCGGTAGACCAGGTAGCCGCGGGTGGTGAGGCCGCCGTGGTCCAGCATCCAGCCGACCGCCGCCCGAGCGTGCGGCTCCAGCCGCCGGGCCAGCGCGGTGTCCGCGGTCCGTTCGACGTACGCGCCGAGCAGCACGAGGAACAACGGGGTGGCGTCGACCGATCCGTAGTAGCGGCCGAACGGCACCTGCCCGAAGTGCGCGAGCTCGCCGTGCCGTACTTCGTGCACGATCTTGCCGGGCTGGGACACCGTGCGCGGCGACGCCTCGGTGGCCTGGGCCGCGGCCAGCGCCAGCAGCGTGGCGGCGGCCGTGCGGGGACGGTAGGGGAGCGTGAAGAGTGAGGTGAGGAGGGCGTCGCGGCCCAGCAGGGTCAGGAACCAGGGGGCGCCCGCCGCCGGCACGCGCAGCTCCTCGCCGTCCGGACCGTTCGCGAGGACCTGGAGCGCCGCCAGGTCCGCGAGACCGCGGGCACAGGCGGCCGCCAGGTCGGGCCAGCCGGTGGGGAACGCCACCCCCTCGGTGAACTCGTCCTCCAGTGCCTGCAGTTGACCGGCGACCGAGGCCGGCGAGCGAGGCACGCGCAAGGCCCGCCGCTCGCCGTGCGGCCGGGCCATCACCCGCAGGACCAGCTCGGCCGTGCCGTGCGGTTCCAGCTCCAGCCTCCACACCAGACGGCGTGCCCCGGTGCCGGTCTCCTCCACGCCGTCCGGCGCGGGCTCGGCCGTCACCGTCGTGCAGGACGCCCATGCTCCGCGCCGGTAGCCGAACTCCACCCCGTCGTCGAGCACCTGGCGGCGGCGGACGGCCCCGGTCTTCGCGTAGGTGCGGTGGTCGGCGCGCAGCTCGAACTGGTCGGCGAAGTCGGCGTCGGCGGTGACCGCGAGACGTACCGTCGTGGCCACCGGACGGTTGCTGACCACCCGCAGCGACTCCACGAACGAGCTGTCCCCGACGGCCTGTTCGCGGAAGACCGTGCAGGACGGCGGTTCGTCGCGCCCGCCGCGCGGCACCAGCACGCACCGGGCGCCGTCGCCGTCCGTCACCGGCGAGAGCATGTCCGGCACGGCGCCGTCGACGGTCAGCTGCCACCGGCTGAGGTGCCGGGCGTCCCGGACGAACAGTCCCTCCGGGGACCCGGCGGCCGTGCCGGTCCCCCTCACTCCGCTGATGTCCCCGCGGTCGTCCACGGCGGCGAACGTCCCGCCGTACACGAGCAGATGATGCCGGTCCGTCATGCCAGGTCCCCTCCCTTGGTACCGGAGCCCGGCCCGTCCCGGTGGACGAGGTCGAGCGTGAGCGCGGCGGTCCAGCTGAAGCCGGTCGTGCCGCAGGCCTCGCCGGTGTACGGGTCGACGTACTCGGCGAAGTCCGAGGAGCCCGCGAGGTCGAGCACCGCCCGGCGCAGTGCCTCCGCCCCGGCGTGCTCGCCGTGCAGTGCGAGACCCCGCTCCAGCAGCCAGCTCGTGTTGAACCAGGCGGGGCCCCGCCAGTAGCGGTGCGGGTCGAAGGCCTCGCCGAGCAGGTCGTAGCTGGGCACGAGGAGGGTGGTGGAGCCGAGCCCGAAGTGCGGTCCGCGCAGGGTCCGTACGAGGGCGGCGGCGACGTCGCGCGGCAGGCCGGGCACCAGGAGCGGGACGAGGCCGGATACGCCGCGTTCCGGCACCAGCCCCCCGCCGTTGACGTCCCGGCAGAAGAACATGCCCTCCGCGGGATCCCACAGCCGCTCGACGAGCGCCGCCGTCAGCCGCTCCGCGCGCGCACGGCGGGCCGCGCCCGTCGCCCCCAGCTCCTCCGCGATGTGCGCGAGGGCGTGCTCGGATGCGATGAGCAGCGCGTTGAACGAGGGGTCCTCGACGGCGAAGCCGCCGACGTGGTCTGCGTGAGCGTGGCCGGCGTGGCCGGTGTGGCCGGTGTGGTCTGCGTGGGTTCGGGTGTGCGCATGACCTGGGTGGGGGTGGCCCATGTGGGCGCGGTCCATGTGCGCGTGGCCCATGTGGACATGGCCCGTGTCGGCGTAGCCCGCGTCCCGGTATTGCGTCGCCAGCCGCACGTACCGCCCGTAGTCCAGGTCCGTCGGACGGTCCTCGGCCGCCCCGTGGTCGAGGTCGGCGCGGCGGAAGGAACGGGCGGGGGCGGGGGCGATCCGGGCGAGCGGGGCGTCCCAGCTCGGAGAGTTGTCCATGCCCTGCTCCCACGGGTGGACGACCGACGCCAGCCCGCCGCCCCCCAGGTCGCGCCGGTGCACCAGATAGCGGTGCCAGGCGGCCAGCCGCGGGTACACCCGAGCGAGGAAGCCGCGGGCCCGCGAGAGCCCCGGATCGGCGCGGTGCACCAGCCAGGCCGCGAGCGCGTGCACCGGTGGCTGCACGATGCCGGAGGTCTGTACGGTGCGCGGGGCGCCCGCAGCGCGCCCCGCGGTCGAGGAGCGCCAGAAGTCGGGGCTCGGGAAGTACGCGTCGAGCGGCACGGAGGGGTTGAAGACGATGTGCGGGATGCGCCCGTCGCCCCACTGGGCGTTCAGCAGCGTCTCCAGCTCGGTCTGCGCCCGGCGCGGCGAGACGTGCCGCAGTCCGATGGCGACGAACGCCGAGTCCCAGGACCACTGGTGCGGGTACAGGCCGCGCGAGGGAACCGTCGACGTGCCCGTCCAGTTGGCGTCCAGCACCGCCACCGCTCCCCTGTGCAGGGCACGGAGGGAAGCGGAGCCGCCGATCGCGTCAGGGACGTCTCGGAGCTCTGGGAGCCCTTGGAGCCCTTGGAGCTGTGGGGGCTCTGGAACCTCTCGGACGTCCGAGATGTCCGGGGCATCTCGGATGTCCGGGATATCCAAGATGTCGGGGATGCCTGCGGCGTCTGTAAGGCTTGCGGCGGCAGGCTCGGCCGCGCGGCCGACCAGCTGGGCAGTGCGATCCACGCGGGGCTCCCCGAAGACGACGAGACCACCGCGCGCGGCAGTGGCCCGGCAGTGGCTACCGTAGGGTTACGTCTATTTAACACGCAGAACTCAATATGTAATGCAGGCTTGATGAACACAAGGGGGTGCGCATGACGGGACGAGGCCAGGGCAGCGCCGGAGATCTGCTCGAACTGGTGCGCACGGGCCGCGCGACGACCCGCGGCGCCCTCCAGCAGGCCACCGGACTCTCCCGGGCCACCGTGGGCCAGCGCCTGGACCGCCTGTTCCGCGCGGGCTGGCTGCGCGAGGGCGCCGGCGGCCCGGTGGACTCCCCGTTGGGGGGCCGCCCCTCGATCACCCTCGAGTTCGACGACGCCCACGCGGTCGTCCTCGCGGCGGACCTGGACACCAGACACGCGCGCGCCGCAGTGCTGACGCTGACGGGGGAGATCCTGGCGGAGTGCGGCGGCACGCTGGTCGTCGAGGACGGCCCGGACGCCGTGCTCGGCGCGCTCGGCGGCTGGTTCGCCGACCTGCTGGAGAAGGCGGGCCACCGGCCGGAAGAGGTCTGCGGCATCGGACTCGGCGTCCCCGGCCCCGTGGACTCCGGGACCGGGCGGGTCGTCCAGCCGCCGATCATGCCGGGCTGGGACGGCTACGACATACGGGGCCGCCTGTCCCGCGCCTTCACGGAACGGGCCGGGGCGCCGGCCGCGGTCCCGGTCCTCGTCGACAACGACGCGAACCTCATGGCGTACGGCGAACAGCGCACCGGCCACCCCGACTGCTCGGCGTTCGTGCTGGTCAAGGTGTCGACCGGCATCGGCGCCGGCGTCGTGGTCGACGGCGCGATCTTCCGGGGCGTGGACGGCGGAGCCGGCGACATCGGGCACATCCGGGTGGGCGCTGACGCGCTGTGCCGTTGCGGTTCGCACGGCTGTCTCGCGGCCGTCGCCAGCGGAGGCGCCGTGGCCCGCCGGCTCGCGGAGGCGGGAGTGCCGGCCGCGTCCGGCTCGGATGTGCGCGACCTGCTCGCCGCCGGGCACCCCGAGGCGGCCGCACTGGCCCGTGAGGCGGGCCGCAGGGTCGGGGACGTGCTCGCGACGGTCGTGACGCTGCTCAATCCCGGTGTGCTGATGATCGCCGGGGATCTGGCCGGAACCGCTTTCCTCACCGGCGTACGGGAGCTGCTCTACCAGCGGGCGCTGCCCCGCTCCACGGCCCGGCTGGACGTCGTGACCTCGCGGCTGGGGGAGCGGGCGGGCCTGGTCGGGGCGGGCGCGCTGGTCGTGGAGCACCTCTACGCGCCCGAGCGGGCCGAGGCGCGGTTGCTGGCCCTGGGGGTCTGAGGGACGCTCGTGTGACGGGGTGCTCGGCTGACCGGGTGCCCGTGCAACGGGTGCTCGTGTGACAGGTGCTCGTGTGACAGGTGCTGCCGGGACGGGCGCTCGTGCGGCCGGCGCTCGTGTGACGGACGGATTTCCGTTGCCGGGCTCCGTCCGCGGGGGCGTCCGCATGGTGACATCGGGAGGTCTGAGGAAGCGTGATTCTCGCCACCCCTGAGGGGGGCAGTGCTCAGATGAGCAAATCCGGAGCGGCTGCACTTCTCCAAGGGGTGGCACTGAGTGCCACCCCTTGATCGTTCATCGATCGAAAACAATCGCGCCACTCGATGCTCATGTGAGCGCGATAGAAGACGGATGGGAGGTGCTTGCGTTCAAGAGGTGAAAACATCGACTGCTCTGCGCTTGCCAAGCCTTGACTTTCGATCCGCTGGCGGACGGCTGGTTACGCGCGCATGACGCGCAAGTGGACGTACCCAGAAGCCTTTGATCTGGGTATGTTCCTGCCCGTCAGGGCAGCCACCGCGTCCTCGAGGAGTCGAGACCCGTGTCGGAAAACAAAGATCTTCATGGTGCCGAGCAGGCCGCGAGCGTTGAGGGCGTGAAGTTCGTCTACGACTTCACCGAGGGCAACAAGGAACTCAAGGACCTCCTCGGCGGCAAGGGCGCGAACCTCGCCGAGATGACCAACCTGGGCCTCCCCGTCCCTCCCGGCTTCACCATCACCACCGAGGCCTGCAAGGTCTACCTCGACAGCGGCGAAGAGCCGGCGGCACTGCGTGACGAGGTGAGTGCACACCTCGTCGCCCTCGAGGACCGCATGGGCAAGAAGCTCGGCCAGGCCGACGACCCGCTGCTGGTGTCCGTACGCTCCGGCGCGAAGTTCTCCATGCCGGGAATGATGGACACCGTCCTGAACATCGGCCTCTCCGACAAGTCCGTCCAGGGCCTGGCCGAGCAGGCCGGCGACGCCCGCTTCGCCTGGGACTCCTACCGCCGGCTGATCCAGATGTTCGGCAAGACGGTCCTCGGCGTCGACGGCGAGCTCTTCGAGGACGCGCTGGAGGCGGCGAAGAAGGCGAAGAAGGTCGCCGTCGACACCGAGCTGGAGGCGGCCGACCTGAAGAAGCTGGTCACCCGCTTCAAGAAGATCGTCAAGACCGAGGCCGGCCGGGACTTCCCGCAGGACCCGCGCGAGCAGATGGACCTCGCCATCAAGGCCGTCTTCGAGTCCTGGAACGGCGACCGCGCCAAGCTCTACCGCCGCCAGGAGCGCATCCCCGGCGACCTCGGCACCGCGGTCAACGTCTGCTCCATGGTCTTCGGCAACCTCGGCCCCGACTCGGGCACCGGAGTCGCCTTCACCCGCGACCCCGCCTCGGGCCACCAGGGCGTCTACGGCGACTACCTCCAGAACGCCCAGGGCGAGGACGTCGTCGCCGGCATCCGCAACACCGTCCCGCTCGCCGAACTGGAACAGATCGACAAGAAGTCCTACGACCAGCTGCTCGGCATCATGGAGACGCTGGAGAACCACTACAAGGACCTCTGCGACATCGAGTTCACCATCGAGCGCGGCCATCTGTGGATGCTTCAGACGCGCGTGGGCAAGCGCACCGCCGGCGCCGCCTTCCGCATCGCCACCCAGCTCGTCGACCAGGGCCTGATCGACGAGACGGAGGCGCTGCAGCGCGTCAACGGCGCGCAGCTCGCCCAGCTGATGTTCCCCCGCTTCGACGAGGACGCGAAGGTCGAGAAGGTCGGCCGGGGCATCGCGGCCTCGCCCGGCGCGGCCGTCGGCAAGGCGGTCTTCGACTCCTACACGGCCGTGAAGTGGTCGCGCTCCGGCGAGAAGGTCATCCTCGTCCGCCGTGAGACGAACCCCGACGACCTGGACGGCATGATCGCCGCCGAGGGCATCCTGACCAGCCGCGGCGGCAAGACCTCCCACGCGGCGGTCGTGGCCCGCGGCATGGGCAAGACCTGCGTCTGCGGCGCGGAGGAGCTCGAGGTCGACACCAAGCGCCGCCGGATGACCGTGCCGGGCGGCCACGTGGTGGAGGAGGGCGACGTCATCTCCATCGACGGCTCCTCCGGCAAGGTCTACCTGGGCGAGGTACCCGTCGTACCGTCCCCGGTCGTCGAGTACTTCGAGGGCCGCATGCACGCGGGCGCCGACGACGCCGACGAGCTCGTCGAAGCAGTCCACCGCATCATGGCCTTCGCCGACCGCAAGCGCCGGCTGCGCGTCCGCGCCAACGCCGACAACGCCGAGGACGCGCTGCGCGCCCGTCGCTTCGGCGCCCAGGGCATCGGCCTGTGCCGTACCGAGCACATGTTCCTCGGCGACCGCCGCGAGCAGGTGGAGCGCCTGATCCTGGCGGACACGCAGGAGGAGCGCGAGGAGTCGCTGAAGCAGCTGCTGCCGCTGCAGAAGAAGGACTTCGTCGAGCTCTTCGAGGCCATGGACGGCCTCCCGGTGACGGTGCGTCTCCTGGACCCGCCGCTGCACGAGTTCCTGCCCGACATCACCGAGCTGTCCGTACGGGTGGCGCTGGCCGAGTCCCGCCAGGAGTCGCACGAGAACGACCTGCGGCTGCTGCAGGCGGTGCACCGGCTGCACGAGCAGAACCCGATGCTGGGCCTGCGCGGCGTGCGCCTGGGGCTGGTCATCCCCGGCCTGTTCACGATGCAGGTCCGCGCCATCGCCGAGGCGGCCGCGGAGCGCCGCAACGCCAAGGGCGACCCGCGTGCCGAGATCATGATCCCGCTGGTCGGCACGGTCCAGGAGCTGGAGATCGTCCGCGAGGAGGCCGACCAGGTCATCGCCGAGGTCGAGGCTGCCACCGGCGTCGAGCTGAAGCTCGCGATCGGCACGATGATCGAACTCCCGCGGGCGGCCCTCACCGCCGGCCAGATCGCCGAGGCGGCCGAGTTCTTCTCCTTCGGCACGAACGACCTCACGCAGACGGTGTGGGGCTTCAGCCGCGACGACGTGGAGGCCTCGTTCTTCACGGCCTACCTGGAGAAGGGCATCTTCGGCGTCAGCCCCTTCGAGACCATCGACAGGGACGGCGTCGGCTCACTGGTCAAGTCCGCGGCGGAGGCGGGCCGCGCGACCCGCCCCGACCTGAAGCTCGGCGTCTGCGGCGAACACGGCGGCGACCCGGAGTCCGTGCACTTCTTCCACGAGGTCGGCCTGGACTACGTCTCCTGCTCCCCGTTCCGCATCCCGGTCGCCCGCCTCGAGGCAGGCCGGGCGGCGACCCAGTCGGCGGGCAGCGACCACCGCTGAGCCCTGCCGGGCGAAAAACCCCGGAGCCGCCGCCGGTCCCCGACCCTCACCGATCGACGGCGGCCCCGGCCCACAAGAAAGACGGCACCCCTGTGCGGGGGGTGCCGTCTTCTTTTTGCATGGGGTGGCTGGAAGTCGATCACCTGATGTGGTGGTTACGAGGTGATAGATCGTTTCTGTCAACATACGCACCGCTACAGTCCGTTACTCAAGGCGATGACAGCGTCGCTGGTGGTGATGGAGGTACGTGTGAAGAGGGCAGTGCTCGGCGTGGCTTCAGTGGGCCTGGTGCTCAGCGCGGCGGTGGCAGCGTTCGCCTCGCCGGCGAGGGGGCAGATCCCGGTGCTCGAGCCGCAAGGTGTCGCGTTCACCGAGGGGCATTACGTGTTCAACCGACCCGGTGTCAATCACGGAGCATTCGAATGGTGGGGCCAGCTTGAAGACGCCATTGCGACGGACCGACACAACGTCTACGTAGAGGTAAAAGTCCACGGGCACGAGTGGGTCCGCTACTACGGCAAGCAGCGGAGCTCGGTCCGTCTGCATCGGTCGAATTGGGATGGCGCACAGCGGTACACCGGGAAAGTGAAGCTCCGGGTGTGTCGCGATCGAGGATCGCTTCGCCCCGACAACTGCGCACCGGTGCAATCTTTTTCGCATAACTGGGACCAAGGCTGAGCTTGTTGTGAAACTCCGAGCCCAGGTGGACACGCCTGGGCTCGGGCTCTTGATAGGGGAAAGACATCAACACGTCAGAAGTTCTTTCCGCCAACGGCGTTGAGCTCTCGTACGGGGAGACACCCGCTGTCAGGGCCGCTGCGATCAGCCTCTGTCGGGGCGAGATTGCGGCTATCACCGGGCAGAGCGGTTCCGGTAAATCATCCCTCCTGTACTGTCTTGCTGGGGTCTTGCCCGTTGCGCGCGGCGAGGTTCGCTTCGAGGGGCGCGCACTCGGTGAACTCGATGATGAGGAACTCAGCGGTTTGCGTCGTGAGCGCTTCGGATTTGTCTTCCAGTACGGTGAATTGATCCCGGAGTTGACGGTAGAAGAAAACACGGCTCTGCCTCTGAGGCTAGCCGGTCAACGTAAAGCTCCGGCACTTGCGGCCGCTGGCGAAGTCCTGGAACGACTCGGGGTGGCAGATTTGCGGACGCGTAGGCCTTCGCAGGTTTCGGGAGGGCAGAGTCAACGTATCGCTGTAGCTCGGGCTCTGGTGCATAAACCGGCAGTGGTGTTCGCGGACGAGCCCACTGGATCGCTTGACAGTGCCAACGCCACAGCTGTGCTGGGGGAGTTTCTTGCTCTTGCCCGCTCTCAAGGGACCGCAGTTGTGCTGGTGACGCACGACGACCAAGTGGCAGCTCAGGCAGATAGCCTCTACATCATGCGCGATGGCATGCTCGAAGCTCAGGGGACATCGTGAAGGAATTCTTCCTGGGTCTTAGGCTGTTGCTGGGCAGTGGACGCGGTAATCGACTGCGCTTCCTGCTCATGGTCGCAGGTAGCGCTGTCGGAGTGTGTTGCCTCGCGGTTGTTCTCGCGATTCCCGGCATTCTGGCCGCGCAGGATGCTCGCAAAGCAGCGCGTGAGCCGGATTGCGCAAACGGGCGAGGTTCCTGTCTCTCAGTTACCGGCGGCGGCCTGGCGCTCATGCGCCTTGACCCTTATGGCCCAGAATCATTCACCCGAATCTTTATCGCCCTGGGTAACGGTCGCATCGATCCACCGCCAGGCCTGCCCGTCCTCCCCGGACCCGGCGAGATTTTCGTTTCGCCTCGGGTTCATGAACTTCTCGGTAGTGATCCCGGCCTCGCTAAACTCCTGCCTGGGAAAGAGGTAGGCGTCATCTCCGCCGCAGGTCTTGCTCACCCTGATGAGCTCTACGCGTACGTCGGCGTCAGCCGTGACGAAGTGAAGGGCGGCGGGCATTTTTCAGGTTTTGGGGATCTGGAGGCGCGATATCCCACCGTCGAACCCTCGACGCTCGACATCCTTCGCTTCACTCTCGCAGGCGTCGTCCTGCTTCCGCTGGCGGTTTTCCTATCTGTTTGCGCTCGACTGTCGGCTGCCTCTCGAATGAGGAGGCTGGCCGCGTTGCGTCTGCTCGGCCTGAGTCGGAAAGGCACGCAGCGCGTCAACGCCGCGGAGACTGTCGCCGCAGCCCTGCTGGGTGCCGTTCTCGGTCTGGGCGCGTACTGGGTCGTCAACCAGCTGGTGTCACGAGTGGGGCTGCCTGGATTCAAGTGGTACCCGAATGACGGCGCACTGTCTGGGAGTACGGTCCTGGTTTGCCTGGTGGGTTGCCCGGCACTTGCCTGGTTCGTGGGCAGGGCCGGTGCGAAGAAGGCTGCCGCCAACCCACTGGCAGTGCGGCGCAGCGCGGTGGAGAAGCCGCCTCGCCTGTGGGGCCTGCTCCCGCTCGTTCCGGGCATGGGCATCGTCATCGGATATTGCGTGGCCGGAGCTACTGGGCATGCCCCTAGTGAGACCTCGCTGTCCTCGATCCTGATGCCCCTCGCTGTCGTGCTGGTCGGTGCGGGTCTCGTGTTGACGCTTCCGATTCTCTCGCGTGCTCTTGCCCGCAGGGTGGCCCGCGTGACGAGTTCACTGTCCCTCGGCCTGGCCATGCGTCGCAACGAGATGGAGCCGGGCGGAGCTTTGCGTGTGGCGACGGGTCTGGTGCTGCTGGTCTACGCTGCCTCCCTTACGCAGGGGGTGCTCATCGAACTGGACCAAGTGTCGAAGAACACCGCACGGGTGCAGCTCTACACGATGCCACTCGGCGACATGAGTCCTCGTGAGGAGCAGGCCATGAAACGGGTGTCAGGAGTGCGAGGGCACGCCGTCCTCGCGAGCTCATGGACGGACCCCAACAGTGAGAAGTGGCCGAACAGCATCAGTGCGGTGATCGCTACCTGTGACCAGTTGCGCAGCATGGCATCAGTAGTCGAGAACTGTGTGGAAGGGCGTTCCGCGCGGCTCATGATTCCTGACTACTCCATTAATGAGTTCAGCAAGGTCGGGAGGCGCTTTCCCTTCCAGTTGCAGAACGCGGAGGGGGAGCGCCGCTTTGTGACGGTTCAAGTCCCGTCCCGGACGATTCGATATCACGACGACACCGCGACGCAGTTGGCCGGCAGCGGCTCAGTCTTGATCCCGCCCTCCGCCCTTCCCAAAGGCTTCCGTCCGCAGACCAGGGCTACGCTTGCCCTCATCAGCAGCTCAGACCCCGACACCGTGCGCTCCGTGCTTGAGGGCATTGCAGGAGTCGATCCCACGATCGAGGTCGAGTTGGACGGCGTCGACGCCGCTGCCCTTCAGCAGATCACCGTCATCAAGACCCTCTTGGCCGTGGGCATGGTCCTCGGGCTGATCATCGGTGTGGCGGCCTATCTTGTGGCCGCCACGGACAGGGCCGTTGAGCGTCGTCCGCAGGTCACTGCATTGACGTTGCTGGGGGCCAGGCCCCGTACGCTGCAGGCCGTTCAAGTGGCCCAAGTTGTTCTGCCGTTGACGGTCGGCCTGGTGCTGGCCGTGGTGATCGGGAAGATGGCTGAGTCGAGTTATCTGGTCACCGGCGGCGGAGCCGTCTTCTGGGACGGCGACGGGTTGCCGTTGTTGTTGGGGGCGGCTGTCGGGGTCGTTGTCGTCGCCGCTCTCGGGTCCTTGCCGTTGGTGGGGCGGCGGATTGATCCGGAGTTGATTCGGCGGGATTGATGACGGGGGTGAGGCGAGAGGGGCGGTGCCCGGTTGGGGGCCGTCCCTTTCCCTTGCGCTGCGGGGGAGCCCGACTGCGTACCAGGGTCGGATCGGGGTCGACTCAGGGGCCTCCCTGATGGGCTGGGGTGTCGGTGCGGATGAGACTGGTGGTGGGCCGGTCGCTTGCCGGTCTGATCACCACCGTCACCATCCATGGAGCGCCCCACAGTGAACAGCTTTGCGCGTCGAATCAGTTGGATCACCCTTGCCGCCTGCGGAAGCCTGCTGGCCACGGCGTTGGCCGCGCCCGCCTCCGCCGTCACTTCGGGCCCGACACCCGCTGCCGTGACCGCGCCGTTGCCCGGGCTGGATCCGGTCGCGCTCCAGGCGGCCATCGGCGGTTTGCCGAATGCGGACGTCACCGGTGCGCTGTTACGGATCACCGGTCGCGAGGGCCACTGGTCGGGCACCTCGGGGGTGGGCGACCTGAAGACCGGTCAGGGCGTGCCGTCCGATGCGCACATCCGGATCGGCAGCATCTCGAAGGTGTTCACCGCCACGATCGTTCTCCAGCTCGTCGCCGAGCACCGGATCGACCTGGACGAGCCGGTCCAGCGGTATCTGCCGGGCGTGGTGCCTGCCGACCTGCCGCCCGTCACTGTCGGTCAGTTGCTCAACCACACCAGCGGCCTTCCGCGCGGCGCCGCCAGCCCCGACTTCGGGGACGGCAGTTCCGAATGGTTCGCCGACAACCGCTTCAAGAGCTTCACACCGCAGCAGGTGATCGACCTGATGGCGGGCCAGCCCATGCAGTTCGCGCCGGGGACCGCGCAGCAGTACAACGGGATGAACTACTACGTCGCCGGCCTGCTGGTCGAGAAGGTCACCGGGCACGGCTTCGCCGAGGAGGTACGGTCCCGCATCACCCGGCCCCTGGCCCTGCGCGATACGTACGTTCCCGACGCCCACGATCCGCGGCTGCCCAGCCCGCACTCCCATGGCTATCTGACGGTCAAGTCTTCGGACGGCACCACGCATCCGGTGGACGTCACGGAGCAGAGTCCCTGGCCCTGGGCCGAGGGCGGCATGATTTCCACCCCCGCCGACCTCGACCGTTTCATATCCGCGCTCTTCCGCGGGAGCTTCCTTCCGCCGGCCCAGCAGGCCGAGCTCTTCGCGGTCCCGAACGTCCCCAGTTTCCGCAGCAGCCAGTGCCGTACCGAGGCTGACGCCGGGCGGGCCTGTATGACCATGGGCCTGATGCGGGTCAAGGCATCCAACGGTGCCGTGGTCTGGGGCAAGACGGGCTCCCGTCCCGGCTACACCAGCGGTGTGTTCGCCACCCGAGACCTCTCCCGCAAGATCGTCTACTCGATCAACCCCACCGGATTCGACGGTGCCGAGGTCCGCTACGTCCAGAAGATAGCCGCCGCCTCCTTCGGCACTGTGGTCCCGGCCACGGGCTGACTCCCACCAGCTGACTCCCACCAGCCGACTCCCACCAGCCGACTCCCAGGACGAGAGTGTCCGGGGCGAGGAGTGATCAGGTCCGGGTCACCGGGGCCTGTGCCGAGGTGTACCGGGCCCACGGCACGGCCCGTTGGCGGAGGTCCCGGGCGTCGTGATCGCTGGGGCCCTCCGTCGAGAAGGATCGTGGGTGACGGTGGCGACCTGTGCAACGGATGTGCGGGCAGGTCAGGAAGCTGCTGCGTCAACGAGGGCTTGGAGCAGGCGCTGGGGGTCCTCGGCGAGCCTGTTGCAGACGTAGAGCCACCATTCGGTGCCGAAGACGACGTACTCGCGGGTGGGGTGGCCTCGCTCGGCCATGACGTCGAGGCGGTCGGGCCCGAGGCCGAGGAGGGTTTCGAACTCCCAGGGGGCGGCTTCGTGGCCTTTCCCGCCGAGGTGGTGGTCGATGCGGTGGATCAGATCCCAGTCATGGGTGGCGAAGGAGCACAGGTGGCCTGAGTCGGCCAGCTGTTCCGCGTAGTCGACGTAGACAGCGGACAGGGTGGGGGCCCCACGCGGGTAAGCGATGGCCTCGGGTTCGAAGAAGGCGCCCTTGACCAGGCGGATGCGGCCGGGAAGGGCGAGGAGCGCCCGCAGGTCGTCGGCCGTGCGATGCAGTCGCGCCTGGACGGTGACGCCCACGTGATCGAAGCGTTCGCACAAGGCGCGGTGCAGGGCCAGCACTGCGTCCGTGCGGTCGGAGCCTTCGGCCGAGATGACCATCTCCCGCCCGGTCTCGGCGGTGGCCTGCGCGATGCGGGAGGCGTTGGCCAGGGCGAGTTCTTCGTCGACGGCGAGACCGATGTGAGAAAGGTCGAGGGAGATCGAGCAGCCGGGCGGCAGCAGTCGGGCGGCGGTGAGGAACACATCGGTCTCTGCCGTGGCCCGCTGCTGGTCGCGGCAGCTTTCCCCCATGTACTCCACGTTCACGCGGTGGCCGGCGGCGAGGATGCGCTCCGCGCGGTCCAGCGCATCGGTGAGGGCTTCGCCGGCTACGAAGCGCCGGGCGACCTTACGGGCCAGGGGGCCCAGGACCGGGTCTTCCGGGATACGCCACTTCAGCTCCTCGTCCA
The DNA here is from genome assembly GCF_052543235.1 of Streptomyces sp. SAS_272. NCBI lineage: Bacteria > Bacillati > Actinomycetota > Actinomycetes > Kitasatosporales > Streptomycetaceae > Streptomyces > Streptomyces sp. SAS_272. Next base: position 80,625 of record NZ_JBMNDR010000001.1, read on the forward strand.
GCGCGAGCGTGCGTAGGACCTGTGCGGCCTGCGCCGAAATCGCGGTAGTGCCGGTGGAGGGGAGGTTCGTGGTCATCGGGCGCCCAGCTGTCGATGCGGTGGTGGTAGGGCTGCGAGCCTTCCAGGAACCGGGGCCTCAGCGGGAGTGGCAGAAATGCCAGGTAGGCTGAAATTTCTGCCATGTCGTTGTGGTGAAGGAGGCCGGAACTGATGCTTCGCGATGTCGCCGTCCTGGCCCTTGAAGGCAGCCGCGCCTTCGAGCTGGGCGTGTTCTGTGAGGTCTTCGGCATCGACCGGAGCGACGACGCGCTGCCCGCTTACGGCTTCCGTCAGGGAACACGCTGACCGGCTACGCGGACGGCCATCGGGTGGCCGGCGGCTGAGGCCCCTCGCACAGGTCCCCGGGCACGGTCGCCCGTACGCTGTGCCTGCCAACGGGGCGGGGAGTGCGGAGGAAGGACGGCCATGGCTGCCTGGAGTGTGCGTGACATGCCTGATCAGCGCGGTCGCACCGCCGTGGTCACCGGGGCCAACAGCGGGCTCGGGTACGTCACCGCGCGGGAACTCGCGCGGAGGGGTGCACGCGTCGTCCTCGCCTGCCGGAGTGAGGCGCGGGGGAGGGACGCCGTCGAGCGGTTGCGTGCCGAAGTGCCGCAGGCCGAGGTGGAGTTGGGCTCGCTCGACCTGGGGGATCTCGCCTCCGTGCGGGCGTTCGCCGCGTCGCTGCCGTACGAACGGCTCGACCTGCTCGTCAACAACGCCGGTGTGATGGCGATGCCGTACGGCGTCACCGCCGACGGGTTCGAGACGCAGTTCGGGGTGAACCACCTCGGGCACTTCGCCCTCACCGGGCTTCTGCTGCCCACGCTGCTCGCCGCGGGGGACCGGACCCCCGGGCCCCGGGTCGTGACCGTGTCCAGCATGGCGCACTTGCTCGGCGCCGTCGATCTCGATGACCTCGGCTCCGGACGAAAGTACCGGCGTTGGGTCGCCTACGGGCGGTCCAAGACGGCCAACCTGCTCTTCACGCACGAGCTGGCGCGCAGGCTCGCGGCGACCGGCGCCCACGTCGTGGCGGCGGCCGCGCACCCGGGATACGCGTCGACCAACCTCCAGACGGCCGGTCCTCGTGCGGAGGGCCGCCGGGCCGCCGAGCGGATGATGGCGCTCGGCAACCGGGTGCTCGCCCAGTCCGCCGAGGCCGGTGCACTGCCCGCCCTGTACGCCGCGACCGCGCCCGGCGTGGGTCCGGACTCGTTCACCGGCCCGTCCCTCGCGATGTGGCGCGGCGCTCCCGGACCTTCGTGGCGCGCGCCCTGGGCCCTCGACGACCGGGTGGCGGCGCGGCTGTGGACCGCCTCCGAGGAACTGACCGGGGTGTCCTACGACGCCCTGAAGGCCTGACCCCCGAAGGCGCCGCCCCCGGCAAGCCGCCGCGGCCCCCGCCGCGCCGTCCCGTCAGGCTGTGCGGACCTCGTATGTGCGGATGCGTACCGTCTCGTCGTCCAGGCATTCGCCGTTGGTCAGGTCGAAGCGCTGCTTGAGCAGGGGCGAGGCGACGAAGGGGCGGCCGCGGTGGGTGCCCGTGAGGCCGCGGGAGAGGACGGCCGCGCCGCTGAACGGGTCGCGGTTGTCGACGGCGTACAGTTCGCCGGCGCGGTCGCGGAACAGGGCGACCTGGCGGCCGTCCGGCAGCAGCGCGGCCACGCCCCGGCCGGGGACGAGCAGGCTCAGGTCGCAGACCGTGAACCACTCCTCCGCGTGCTGCGCCGGCCGGAGTTGAACCTTCAGGTCGGTGGTCTCGGGCGCCAGTGTCATCGCTGGGCACTCCCTTCCAGGGGTCGGTGGCCGATGGTCAGCAGTGGCAGGTCGGGCTTGATCTGGTCGCGCTCGGGGACGAAGCCGACGACCGGGTCGGGAGTGTCCGGCGCGTTCACGAAGGACACGAACCGCGCCAGCTTCTCCGGGTCGTTGATGGTGGTCGCCCACTCGTCGGCGTAGTGCGCCACGTGTGCCGTCATCAGGGACTCCAGCTCCTCGCAGATGCCGAGCGAGTCCTCCACCACCACGTCCCGGACGTGGTCCAGGCCGCCGGGGATGCGCTCCAGCCAGGTCGAGGTGCGCTCCAGGCGGTCGGCGGTGCGGATGTAGAACATCAGGAACCGGTCGATCAGCCGGACGAGCTCGGCGTCCGACAGGTCCTGGGCGAGCAGGTCGGCGTGGCGCGGGGTGGCGCCGCCGTTTCCGCCGACGTACAGGTTCCAGCCGTTGGAGGTGGCGATGACGCCGAAGTCCTTCGACTGGGCCTCGGCGCACTCGCGTGCGCAGCCCGACACCGCCGACTTGAGCTTGTGCGGCGACCTGAGTCCCCGGTAGCGCAGCTCCAGGTCGATCGCCATGCGGACGGAGTCCTGGACGCCGTAGCGGCACCAGGTCTGGCCGACGCAGGACTTCACGGTGCGCAGCGACTTGCCGTAGGCGTGGCCGGACTCGAAGCCTGCGTCCACCAACCGGGTCCAGATCAGGGGGAGTTGTTCGACGCGGGCACCGAACATGTCGATCCGCTGGCCGCCGGTGATCTTCGTGTAGAGGCCGAAGTCGCGGGCGATCTCACCGATCACGATCAGGCCCTCGGGGGTGATCTCACCGCCGGGGATGCGCGGGACGACCGAGTAGGAGCCGTTCTTCTGCAGGTTGGCCAGGAAGTGGTCGTTGGTCTCCTGCAGCGCCGCCTGCTCGCCGTCGAGGACGTAGCCGCTCGCTCCGATGGTCGGGGCGAGGGAAGCGATGATGGAGCCGATCGCGGGCTTGCAGACGTCGCAGCCGTCGCCGCCCCGGGCGCCGTCGCGGCCGTAGCGGTCCAGGAGGTCCTGGTAGGTGTTGATGCGCAGGGCGAGGACGATCTCGTACAGCTCTTCGCGGGTCTGCGAGAAGCAGCCGCACAGGCCCTTGTCGACCTCGACGCCGCTCGCCTCCAGCTCGGCGGTGACCAGCTGACCGAGCACCTTCACGCAACTGCCGCAGCCGGTGCCCGCCTTGGTGCACTTCTTCACCTCGGGCACGGTCGTGCAGGAGTGCTCCGTCACCGCGCCGCGGATGGCGCCCTTGGACACGTTGTGGCAGGAGCAGACGATCGCCTCGTCGGGCAGCGCGGACGGGCCGAGCTGGACGGCCTCTCCGGAACCGGCCGGCAGGACCAGCGACTCGGGGGAGACGGGCGGCACGGACCCGGTGAACGCCCGCAGGGTGCCGTAGGCGTCCGCGTCGCCGACCAGGATGCCGCCGAGCAGGGTGCCGTCACGGCCGATGACCAGCTTCTTGTACAGGCCGGAGCGGGAGTCGGAGTAGACGACGTCCAGGCAGTCCTCGGCGGTGCCGTGCGCGTCGCCGAAGGACGCCACGTCCACGCCGAGCAGCTTCAGCTTGGTCGACAGGTCGGCGCCGGTGAAGCTGGCGTCGTCGGCCGCGATCGTCGCCGCCACGGTCTCGGCCTGCTCGTAGCCCGGCGCGACCAGGCCGTACACCCGGCCGTCGGCGGCCAGCGCGCACTCGCCGATCGCGAAGACGTGCGGGTCGGCGACGGTCCGGCACTGCTCGTCGACGGTGATGCCGCCGCGCTCGCCGACCGTCAGTCCGCAGTCGCGGGCGAGCTGGTCGCGGGGGCGCACACCGGCGCTGAACACCACCATGTCGGCGGCGAGTTCGGAGCCGTCGGACAGCTTCATGCCGGTGACCGCGCCGTCCTCGCCGACCACGATCTCCTGGGTGCCGACGCCCGTGTGCACGGACAGGCCCATGTCCTCGATGGTGCGCAGCAGGGCCGCGCCGCCGCCCGCGTCGACCTGGACGGGCATCAGCCGGGGCGCGAACTCCACGATGTGGGAGGTGAGTCCGAGGCCCTTGAGGGCGCCCGCCGCCTCCAGCCCGAGGAGTCCGCCGCCGACGACGGCGCCGGTCGTGGCGCGCGTCCTCGCGTACTCCTCGATGGCGAGGAGGTCGTCGATCGTGCGGTAGACGAAGCAGCCCTCGGCGTCCTTGCCCGGGACCGGCGGCACGAACGGGTAGGAGCCGGTGGCCAGCACGAGGACGTCGTAGTCGACGACCAGGCCCGAGCGGGCGGTCACGCGGCGGGCGTCGCGGTCGACGGTCTCCGCGGGGTCGCCGACGTGCAGCTCGATGCCGTGCGCGGCGATGAACTCGAGGTCGGTGAGGGACAGGTCCTCGGGCGTCTTCCCCGAGAAGTACGAGGTGAGGGCGACGCGGTCGTAGGCGGGACGCGGCTCCTCGCAGAGCACGACCACGCGGTGGGTGGCGGTCAGGCCGCGCTCGGCGAGCGCCTCGAGGAAGCGCTGGCCGACCATGCCGTGGCCGACGAGGACGATCGTGGGGGTGGCCTCCGTGGCCTCCGGGGTGGCGGTCATCAGGAGCCTCCATCGTTGGTGAGCAGGTGGAGCAGGGGGCCGCCGTCGGAGGGCAGCGGCTCTGCTCCCTCCCAGGCGCGGGCGAGCGCGCCGACGGTGCCGAGTTCGCCGACGAGGACCCCGCCGACCAGACGGTCGTCGCGGACGACGACCTTGCGGTAGGTGCCCCGGGTGGCGTCGGCGAGCTGCACGACGTCGTCGCCGGGGAGCGGCTCGGTCTCGCCGAAGGCGGCGAGGTCGAAGGCGCTGTTGCCGGCCAGGGTGAGCCGGGTGAGGACGCGGGTGCCGGTGTAGCGGGAGACCCGCCCGGCGAGCGACTCGGCCAGTGCGTCCGCCTGTTCCAGGGCGGGCGCGGCGAGGCCGTACACGGTCCCGTCGTGCTGTGCGCAGTCGCCGATCGCGCGGATGTGCGGGTCGGAGGTGCGCAGCTCGTCGTCCACGAGGATGCCCTTGTGGACGGCGATCCCCGCGTCCTTGGCGAGACCGGCGCGCGGCGAGACGCCGCAGGCCAGCACCACCAGATCGGCGTCGAGGGCGTAGCCGTCGGACATCTCCACCGAGCGGACGGCGCCGCCCAGGCAGCGCACGTCGCGCACCCGGCACTCGGTGTGGACCTCGACGCCGAGGTCCTTCAGGTGCCGCAGGACCAGCCGGGAGGCGCTCGGGTCGAGCTGGCGCTCCATGAGGCGCTCGGCCTGCTGGGCGAGGACGACCTGCGCGCCGCGCACGGCGAGTGCGCGGGCCGCCGAGACGCCGAGCAGCCCGCCGCCGATGACGACCGCCCGGACACCCGGCCGGACCGCCTTGGAGAGGCCGAGGCAGTCGTCCATGGTGCGGAAGGCGTGGACGCCCTCCGGCAGGACGTGGTCGGGGGTGAACAGGCCGCGCAGCGGCGGCAGCACCGGGTTGGAGCCGGTGGCCAGGACGAGCGTGCCGTACGCGATCTCGGAGCCGTCCGCGCAGGAGACGGTCCGCCGGTCGCGGTCGATGCCGGTGACCCGGGCCCGGACCAGTTCGGCGGGCGCGGGCAGCGCGATCACCTCGGGTGCGTACCGGCCGGCCAGCACCTCCGCGAGCAGGACCCGGTTGTAGGGCCGGTGCTCCTCCTCGCCGACGAGCAGTGCGGGCGTGCCCAGCTCGCCGAGCCGGCGGGCGAGTCGGGCGCCCGCGAGGCCGGCTCCGATCACCACCACACGCGAATTCGAGGTCATGTCCAGGAGCGTGCGGTGTCGACGTTACCCGGCCGCATCACGGTTGTTTCCCGCGAGGAACGCTGCCCTCAGCGGGCGCGGGGCGTGGGTGTGAGGGTTCCGGGCCCGGGCCGGATGCCCGGGTGAGCGGGCGGCGGACGGCCGGGTGTGCGGGGCCGCGGAGCATAGGTGAGCGGAGCGGCGGACGGCGGCGCGTGGGGCGGCGGACGGCCGGGTGTGCGGGGCGGGGCCGGGCCGGTCAGCCGCGGGATGACGTCAGGTGGGCGAACACCACGACGTTGCCCTGGTAGCCGGTCGCCTTCGAGTAGCCCCCGCCGCAGGTGATCACCCGCAGCTCGGGTCTGCTCGCCGCCCCGTACACCTTCTCGTCGGGGAAGTCACGGGCCGGGTAGACCTCGACGGCGTCCACGGTGAACACGGCGACGCCGCCGTCGCGCCGGTCCACCTCGATGGAGCTGCCCTTGCGCAGCGCGCCGAGGTCGTAGAAGACGGCGGGACCGTCGGCGTTGTCGACGTGGCCGGCGACGATCGCGGTGCCCGTCTCGCCGGGGGTGGTGCCCGCCTCGTACCAGCCGGCGAGGTTCTCCTTATCGGCGGGCGGGACGTCGAGGCTGCCGGACGGGGTGAGGGCGAGGCCGGTCAGCGGGGCGTCCACGTGGATCGCGGGGATGCGGATGCGGTCGGGCGGAGAGGGCGGCAGCGCCGGGGCGGACCTGCCTGCGCGGTCGGGGCCGACCGCGTGGGCCTGGGCGGCGGACGGCTGCGGCGGGGCGTGCGTCTCGGCGCCGCTGCGCAGCAGCCACGCGCCGCCGCACAGGGCGGCCGCGGTGACGGCGGCTATGGCGGTGTTGCCGACCCTGAGCATCAGGAGCCCCCGTTTCTGCGACGTCCGGTTCTGTCATGTCCGGTTCTGCGACGTCTGTTTCTGTACACGTCCGTCTCTGTGACGTCCGGCATGGTGACGTCCGGCGTGGTGAGTCCGGCGTGGTGAGTCGGGCGCAGTGACGTCCGGCGTGCTGAGTCGAGCGTGGTGCCATCAGGCGGGTGGGCGGCGGCCGGTCGGGCGGGTGCGGGAACTCCCGTGTCCCCCTCCGGGTCGCGAGGGGCGTCGGACCCGGAGGGGGAGGGGTTGCGGTACCGGCGGACGGACAGCGGAGGGTGTCCGTCAGATCCCGTCGCCTCTCGCCCGGCGATGCAGGAGCCAGGTACCGCCCGCGGCGGCGACGGCGAGAGCCGCCACGCCGGCCGCGGTCTGTACGGGGTCGGGGCCCAGTGCGCCGCCGACCCCCGTCTTCACACTTCCTCGCGGCAGCGTCTGCTGCCGGTCAGAGGCCAGCACGACCACCAGGTCCCCGGTGATCCGCCGGCCGTCCGCGGCGCACTCCGCGACGATCTCGTAGGTGCCGGGCTGCGCGCTCGGCGGCACCCCGAACCGTCCGGTCGCCTCGCCCTCGCGGGCGCCGGGCGCGAGCGGGAATCGGCCGGCGCCCACGGCCCCGGCGTCGCCGGACGCCGCGCCCGACCCGCAGTCCGCGGTGTTCACCGAGACCTGCCCGCCCGGCACCGCGGTGGCCGGGTACACCTCCAGACGCCCGGCGTCGGCGCCGGTGCTTCCGCGTGCGGTGACGGCGTGCGCGGGCGCGGCGAAGGCGGCCGCGGCGGTGACGGCGAGCGCGGTACCGGTCAGCAGACGGGCGGTCGGCAGACGGGTGGTCCGTCGTCGCATCGATGCTCCTTCGAGCTCGCTCCTCGAGTTTCCCTGCCCTTCCGAGGTAAGTCGCAGCGGGGCGGACGCGCTTGCTGATGGGGTGTCAGGATTGGGATGAACGGGTGTCGGACGCCCTGTGGCCGGGGTGGTCTGCACTCGCGTTTCACCAGGTCACGTGCGTGCGGACGGTGTCGCGCGGAAAACCGTGCGCGGGAGGTGTGAACGGGTGACCGGTCAGCGCCGGGTGAGCCAGTCGCCGCCCTCGATCGCCTTCCCGCGCACGCGCAGACGGGCGGCGACGGCGGGCGCGGCCAGGTACACCCAGGCGCGGACGGGAGGGGCGCCGGCCGTCCTCGTCACCTCGCGCGTGACGCGCTCGTAGAGGTTGCGCGGGTCGCCTGGCGCGTACTCCTCCAGCCGGTCGAGCTCGGCGAGCAGCCGGGCGTACGCCTCGGGGCGGGCCGTCACGAGGTCCCCGGCGACGGTCGCGCCCGCGTCGCCCGGCTCCTCGACCGCGTAGGGATAGCCGGGCCCGTCGTACAGCACCGCGCCCGGCAGCCGGGCCGGTTCCTCGCGCAGGGTGCGGCCGTGCAGGAAGAGGTCGTGGTTGACCTGGCCGGGGCGCAGGGTGCCGTAGACGAAGAAGGGGAGTGCGGGGGCGGTCACGGAAACGATTCTCTCCCCTCACCGCCCCTGCACGGGTCCCTCGCGTCGATGCTATGGACATGACATGTCGAGGCCTCTTAAATGCCAGGACGACGTCAGCGCCATCCCCACGCGCGCCCCCACGGCGCCTTCCTGAGGAGACCGAAGAGACTGATGAGTCGGATACGGCAGCACGTCCGAGGTTCCCGTCTCGCCACCACCGGCATCGCCGTCACCACGGCCGCACTCCTGGCGGCCGCGCTCTCCCCGGCCGCCGGTGCGGCCGACAGACCGACCCGCGCCACCGCCCTGGACAACGCGGCGGCGGTCCTCGCCGACCGGGCCGAGGCCCTGGGTCTCACCTCCGGGCAGAGCACGTCCGTCCGTGATGTGGTCGTCGACAAGGACGGCGCCCAGCACGTCCGTTACGACCGCACCTACCGGCAACTCCCCGTGCTCGGCGGGGACTTCGTGGTCCACCTGGCTCCCGACGGCACGTACCGCAGCGCGAACCGCGCGACCGGGGCGGCGATCGAACTGCCGAGCATCACCCCGAAGCTCTCCGCTCCCAAAGCCGCCGACGTCGCCGTGAACGCCCTGCGCGCGGCCAACCTCGGCGAACGCCTTGACCAGGTGAAGGCCAAGCCGCAACTGGTCGTCGACGCCCTGCACGGCACCCCGAGACTGGCCTGGCGGACCAACGCCGTCGGCCTGGACTCGCTCGGCAACCCGGTCGCCCGCACGGTGCTGACCGACGCGCGCATCGGCGCCCAGATCGACGCCTGGGACGCCCTGGAGACGGCCACCGGCGACGGCAAGTCCCTGTACGGCGGCACGGTCGCGCTGGAGACGACCCAGTCGGGCTCGACGTACCAGCTCAAGGACCCGACGCGCGGGAACACGTACACCGGCGACGCGGAGAACAAGACCGACCTGTGCATCTTCGGCATCTGCTTCAGCCGCGCCCCCGCCACGCTGTTCACGGACTCCGACAACCACTGGGGGACGGGCGCCGCGGCCGACCGATCGACGGCGGCCGTGGACGCCCAGTACGGCACCGACGTGACCTGGGACTACTACAAGAACGTGCACGGCCGCAACGGCATCGGCAACGACGGCAAGGGCTCCTACAACCGCGTCCACTACGGCAACAACTACGCCAACGCCTTCTGGGACGACAGCTGCTTCTGCATGACGTACGGCGACGGCAACGCCACGCAGCTCGGCCCGCTGGTGGGACTGGACGTGGCCGGCCACGAGATGTCGCACGGCGTGACGTCCAAGTCGGCGAACCTGACCTACTCGGGCGAGTCCGGCGGTCTGAACGAGGCGACCTCCGACATCTTCGGCTCGCTGGTGGAGTTCTACGCCGGCAACTCCTCCGACGTCGGCGACTACCTCATCGGCGAGAAGATCGTCCGCTCCGGGTTCGGCCGGGACGCCCTGCGGTACATGGACAAGCCGAGCAAGGACGGCAGTTCGGCCGACTACTGGAGCAGTTCGGTCGGCAACCTCGACGTGCACTACTCCTCGGGAGTCGCCAACCACTTCGCCTACCTGCTCGCGGAGGGCAGCGGAACGAAGACGATCAACGGCGTCACCTACAACTCCCCGACGTCCAACGGCTCGACGGTCACCGGCATCGGTCGCGACAAGCTCGGCGCCATCTGGTACCGGGCCCTGACGGTCTACATGACGTCCTCCACGAAATACGCCGGCGCGCGGACGGCGACCCTGAACGCCGCCCGTGACCTCTACGGCGCCGGCAGCACGGAGTACAACGCGGTGGCGGCGGCCTGGAGCGCCGTCAACGTGAACTGACCTCCACCGCTCCCCGACGCCGCGGCCCGCCCCGACGACCTCCCGGGGCGGGCCGTGGCGGGCAGTGGCGAGAACACGCTTCCCCCGTGGCCTGACCACCCGCTACGCTCCCTCCGCGCGCATCCGGCGCGAGCTGGGGATACCGGGGGTAATGGGGGAGATGAGCGAGGAAATCGCCGCGGCCGAGAAGGGCCCGAACGCATGGGCGCAGGCCATCGCGGCGCTGGTGGTGGTCGGCGCGCTGGGGGGCGCGCTGTACGTGATCCAGCAGAACGACGCCAAGGCCGCCGACAAGCCGGCCACCTGCCGGGCCGACGACGAGGACAAGAAGGCCGCCGAGGCCGCGAAGGCGGCGCAGCGCGTCTCCGGGACGCAGTTGTGCACGGCGCTCAACCGCACGGACCTGCCGACGCTCCTCGGCACGCCGGCGGAGCACGCGCAGACCGCCTACGGCAGCGACGGCTCGGTCGAGACGGGGGGAAAGAGCATCCCGTCCCCCGAGGGGACCGTCCAACTGGGCACCTACACGGTGAAGTTGTCGCGGTCCTACGACGGCCTGCCGATCGGCGGGATGCAGGACCTGCTGAACGAGGCGCAGACGAAGACGATCGCGGGTCACCCCGCGGTGCTCTACTCGAGCCCGACGATCGCCATCCAGTTCAACCTGGGCGGCGGCAAGTCGAAGTCCGCGCCCGGCGGCATCGCCCGCACCCTGGTCGTCGCCCCGGACGTCAAGGACGGCGGAGGCTCCTACGAGCTCTCCATCTGGCGCCAGGACGATGTGCGTCCGGACGACACGGCACTGCTGCGCGTCGCCCAGCAGGTCCTCCCCACGATCCCCGGCTGGACCACCGCCCGCTGACATGCCGTCAGGCGTCGCCGCACGCCGCCGGGCAGCGCCGTCGTCCTGGATCACGGTGAGGGCGGCCGGAGTCCGCCGGGCATGCCGGACACGCCGAAGGCCGGCGCCCCCGTGGGGCGTCGGCCTTCGCGGTGCGGGAGCCGTGACGGTCACGCGACCAGCTGGGGTTCCTCCGCGTGCGCCTCGGCGACGGGCTGCTGCGGCCTGGCGTCCCGCATGACCAGGGCCGCCAGGACGGCCGCTGCCAGGACGCCTATCGCGCTGATCGTGAAGGTCGTCGTCATCGAGGCGGTGAAGGCCTCCCGGGCGGCCCGCACCAGAGTGCGGTCGCCGCCGGCCGCCGCCAACGCCCCGCCGATCGACTGCCGGGCCGCCTCGGGGGCGTCGGCCGGCATCTCGGCGGCGAAGCCGCTGGTCAGCAGGGAGCCGAGGATCGCGATGCCGAGCGCGGTGCCGGCCTGCTGGACGGTGTCGTTCAGGGCCGAGCCGACACCCGCCTTGTCCGCCGGGATGGTGCCCATCAGCGCGGCGACGGCGGCGGGCATCGCGAGGCCGGCTCCGAGTCCGAGCAGTCCCAGCGCCACGGCCGGGACGGTGAAGCCGGAGTCCGCGCCGACCGTCGCGAGGAGTGCGAAGGAGACGGCCATCACGAGCATCCCGGCCAGGACGACGAATCGGTTGCCGATCCTCCCGGCGAGGTGCACGCCCGCTCCGTTGCCGGCCAGCGCCGCGAGAGCGAACGGCAGGAAGGCGAGGCCGGCCCGGACGGGGGAGTAGCCGAGGACGAACTGCAGGTACTGGGTGAGGACCAGCAGCAGACCGCCGTTGCCGATCTGCACCAGGGCCAGCGAGAGCGAACCACCGCTGAAGTTGCGGTTTTTGAAGAGGACCAGCGGGACCATCGGCGAGGAGGTGACGTTCTCCCAGACCACGAACCCGGCCAGACCGAGGACGGCCACCGCGAGGCTGAGGGTGGATCGCCCGCCGAACGCGCCGTGCAGCGGAAGCTCGATGATCCACCAGACCAGGGCGGTCATGCCGACCGCGGAGAGCACCGCGCCGAGCGGGTCGGGCTTCTGCCAGGGGGCCCTGGACTCCGGCATCAGGGTCACGGCGGCGACGACGGCGAGCACGACGACCGGGACGTTGATCAGGAAGATCGAGTGCCAGGAGAAGTGGTCGATGAGGACGCCGCCCAGGACCGGGCTGCCGACCAGGCCCAGCATGGACACCGAGCCCCATGCCGCCATCGCCCTGCCGCGCTCCTCCTCGTCGAAGACGGTGATGAGGATCGACAGCGTGGACGGCATGATCAGCGCCCCGCCGACGCCCATCGCGGTGCGGACGGCGATCACCTGGCCGGGGTCGGTGCAGAACGTCGCGGCCAGCGAGGCCGCCCCGAACAGCGTCAGGCCGACCAGCATCACCCGCCGGCGGCCGAAACGGTCACCGAGACTTCCCGAGGTCAGCAGCAGGCCGGCGAAGACCAGGATGTAGGAGTCGAGGATCCACTGGGTGTCCTGGGCGCTCGCGCCGATGTCCTCGGTCATCGAGGGCACCGCGACGGTCAGCGCCATGCTGTCGATCGTCAGGACCAGAGTGCTCAGGCACAGCACGACCAGGATCCACCAGCGGCGGGGACTACGGGTTTCCATGACGTCCTGTCCTTTCGTCGTGCGCACGGTGTTCTTGTGATGCGCACACTGTTCCGGCGAGGGTCTGCCGAGCGCTGCGTACGGTGTTTGCTCGGTGCGCACACTGTACGCATGTCGGAACGCTGTGCGCAATGGGGAACTCTGTACGCTGGAAGCGCACGATGTTCGCCCGTTGTCAGTCGACCCCCCTGGGAGCAGAGCCGTGGCCGCCGAGACGAAGAACCCCCGCCCCGTCCCCTCCGTGTGGGCCCGCGGGCGCCGCGAGCCCGACCAGCCCGCGCTCAGCCGGGACGCGATCGTCCGGGAGGCGGTCGCCATGCTGGACGTCGACGGCATCGAGGCGCTCAGCATGCGCAAGCTGGGCTCCCGGCTGAACGCGGGCGCGACCTCCCTCTACCGGCACGTCGCCACCAAGGACGAGCTGATGGAGCTGGCCGTGGACGAGGTCGCCGCCGAGATCCAGGTCCCGTCGGCCGACGGCCCCGACTGGCGCGCCGCCGTCGCCGGGGCCGCGGGCTCCTTCCGCGCGACCGCGCTGCGGCACCCCTGGCTCGCCTCGGTCCTCGGTCAGGCCGGCCTCGCCTACCTCGGCCCCAACCTGATGTCCTTCTCGGAGCGTCTGGCCGCGCTGTTCACGGCCGCGGGGTTCGCCGAACCGGGCCGCGTCGTCGTACCCGTGCTGAGCTACGTCATCGGCGTGAGCACCACCGAGGCGGCCTGGCTCACCACGGTCGCCCGATCCGGCGAGAGCGAGGCGGACTTCATCGCCCGTCTGATGCCCGCGGCCCAGCAGGCCGCCGCCCCCTACGCCCACCTGGCCGACGAGTACGCCGCGAGCGCCGCCGAGTCGGCCGACCCGGTGGCGCTGCGCGAGAGCAAGTTCGCCTACGGCCTGGACGTCGTGCTGGACGGCCTGGCCCTGCGCCTGCCGGAGTAGGGCCCCTGCGCGGCAAGCCCCGGCGCGGCGGCGTCCGGACCAGGGGTTTGCCCTAGACGGACTCGGCCGCGAGTTCCACCCGCACCGCGCACACCTTGAACTCCGGCATTCGCGAGGTGGGGTCCAGGGCCGGGTTGGTCAGGGTGTTGGCCCGGCCCGCGCCCGGCCAGTGGAACGGCATGAAAACGGTGTCCGGGCGGATGCCCGTGGTGATCCGGGCCGGCGCCACCGCCCGCCCCCGCCGGGACACGACGGCCAGCGCATCGCCCTCGGCCGCCCCGAGCCGTGCCGCGAGGCGGGGGTGCAGCTCCACGAACGGGCCGGGCGCGGCGGCGTTCAGCTCGGCGACGCGCCGGGTCTGGGCGCCGGACTGGTACTGCGCGACCACCCGCCCGGTGGTGAGCAGCACGGGGTAGTCGTCGTCCGGTTCCTCGGCGCTCGGCCGGTGCGACACGGGCGCGAACCGGGCCCGGCCGTCCTCGGTGGCGAACCGGTCGAGGAAAAGGCGGGGTGTGCCGGGCGCCGGGCGGCCGTCCCCGTCGGCCGGGCAGGGCCAGAACACCCCGTCCTCCGCCGCCAGCCGTTCGTAGCTGATCCCGGAGTAGTCGGCGATCCCGCCCGCGCTGGCCCGCCGCAACTCCTCGAAGACCTCCTCGGGTTCGACGGGGAAGCCCTTCTCGACGCCCAGTCGCGCAGCCAGTTCGTGCAGCACCGCCAGGTCGCTGCGCACGCCGTCCGGGGCGGTGACCGCCTGCCGGCGCAGCAGCACCCTGCCCTCCAGGCTGGTCGTGGTCCCCGTCTCCTCCGCCCACTGGGCGACGGGCAGGACGACGTCCGCGAGCGCCGCCGTCTCGGACAGGACGACGTCGCAGACGGCGAGGAAGTCGAGGGACTTCAGGCGTTCCTCGATGTGCGCGGCGTGCGGCGCGGACACCACCGGGTTCGACCCCATGAGCAGGAGCGACCGGACGTCGGACCCCAGGGCGTCCAGGAGTTCGTACGCGCTGCGGCCGGGACCGGGCAGCGAGTCCGGGTCGACGCCCCACACCTCGGCCACGTGCCGGCGGGCCGCCGGGTCGTCCAGTTTGCGGTAGCCGGGCAGCTGGTCGGCCTTCTGGCCGTGCTCGCGCCCGCCCTGCCCGTTGCCCTGCCCGGTCAGGCAGCCGTAGCCGCTGAGCGGCCGCCCCGCCCGGCCCGTCGCCAGGCACAGGTTGATCCACGCGCCGACCGTGTCGGTGCCCTTGGACTGCTGCTCGGGCCCGCGTGCGGTGAGCACCATCGCGGCCTTGGGCTCGCAGAACAGCCTTACGGTCTCCCGGAGTTGTGGAACGGACACCCCCGTGATCCGTTCCACGTACTCCGGCCAGTGGGCCATGGCGGCCGCCCGGGCGTCCTCCCAGCCGACGGTGCGCTCGCGCACGTACTCCTCGTCGACCCGCCCTTCGGCGACGATCAGGTGCAGCAGGCCGAGGGCGAGCGCGAGATCCGTCCCGGGCCGCGGCGCCAGATGCAGGTCGGCCTGCTCGGCGGTCTTCGTGCGGCGCGGGTCGATGACGATCAGCGTGCCGCCGTTCTCCCGCAGTTCGCTGAAGAACCGCAGGGCGGGAGGCATGGTCTCGGCGAGGTTGGAGCCGACCAGGATCACACAGCCCGTGCGCGGGATGTCCTCCAGCGGGAAGGGCAGCCCCCGGTCGAGTCCGAACGCCTTCATTCCGGCCGCCGCCGCGGACGACATGCAGAACCGGCCGTTGTAGTCGATCTGCGAGGTGCCGAGCACCACCCGGGCGAATTTGCCGAGCGCGTACGCCTTCTCGTTCGTCAGCCCGCCGCCGCCGAACACGCCGAGTGCGTCGGCCCCGTGCGCGGCCCGCACCCGGCCCAGCTCCCCGGCGATCCGGTCCAGCGCCTGGTCCCAGGAGGCCGGCACGAGCGAGCCGCCGGACCGCACGAGAGGCGAGGTCAGCCGGACGCCCGGGGCCAGCACCGCCGCCGCTGTGCGCCCCTTGCCGCACAGCGCTCCCCGGTTCACCGGGAAGCCGGTGCGCTCGACCACCTCGACGCCCCCCGCGGGCAGAGGCGACAGGGCCATCCCGCACTGCAGGGCGCAGTACGGGCAGTGGGTGGGTGTCGAGGCGGTCGGCATGCCCCCAGCGTGCGTCGCCCGTGTTACACGTCGTGCGGCCTCCTGTTACGGCGGTGTGCTGGCACCCTCCCCGAGCGCCGCGTCCCGGAGTGAGGCACAGGGAGCCCCGCCCTTGAGTCGTCGCCGACCCGCACGAACGTTGCCCCTGTGGACGAAGACGCCACAAGTGACTCGTTCCGTACAGTGGATGTCCGGTTGCGCATGCTTGAAGGTTGAAAAGCCGCCGATACAGTCGAGTGCGCGCACGACCACGCACGGCGCACGACTCCTGCACGGCGCACGACCCCTGCACGGCGTCAGACCGCACGGCGCACGACTCCGTACGGCGCACGCCCCGTACGCCGTACGCCCCCGCACGGCGTTCGCACACCGGGTGAGCCGTCTGACGACGTCCGGGCACGGCCCACCGCCGGCCATGTCACCTGCATCCCGAAGCAGCCTGGAGGTCACCCCACCATGCCTCTGCGCCATCTCACCCCCCGTGACCAGGATCTCTTCTGGCGCTACGGCCGCGGCCCCGCCGTCGACGTCCCGGACCCGCTGGTCCACCGCGCCGTCGAACGGCACGCCGTCGCCGCTCCGCACGCCGTGGCCGCCGAACACCGCGGCACGGCCCTCACCTACGGCGAGCTCAACCGGTACGCCGACGCCCTCGCCGCGCGGCTGGTCCACGAGGGCGTCCGCCCCGGCGACCACGTCGGCCTCTTCGTCCGCCGCTCGCTGCCGATGCTCGTCGGCCTGCTCGGCATCCTGAAGGCGGGCGCGGCCTACGTCCCCCAGGACATCGGCCTCGCGCCCCCCGCCCAGCTCGCCCACGTCGTCCGGGCCGCAGCCACCCGAGTCGTGCTCACCCAGCGTGCGCACGTCGGCCGGATCCCGCGCGGCCCCCGTGTCCTCGCCCTCGACGAACCCCTCCCGCGCGCCCCCGCGCCCCGCCCCCGCATCGATCCCGACGACGGCTGCTACGTCCTGTTCACCTCCGGCACCACCGGCAGTCCCAACGGCGTGAAGGTCACCCACCGCAACGTCGCCAACCTCCTGTGCACCGAACCCGGCGGCCTCGGCATCCGTCCGGGCGACCGGGTGGCCCAACTCCTCAACATCGCCTTCGACATGGCCGCCTGGGAGATCCTCGGCTGCCTGGCCCACGGCGCCACCCTTGTCGTCCGCGGCAAGGACATCGCGGCGGCCGCGCGCAGCGCCACCGTGCTCGTCGCCACCCCGACCGTGCTCGCCGGCATCGACCCGGCGTCCTGCCCCCGGGTGCGCACGGTGGCCGTCGCCGGTGAGCCCTGCCCGCGCCCGCTCGCCGACGCCTGGGCGGCCCGGGCCGCCTTCCACAACTGCTGCGGCCCCACCGAGACGACCATCGTGAACACGATGAGCCGCCATGCCCCGGCCGCCCCGCTGCTCACCATCGGCCGTCCCACCCCGAACAACACCGTCTACGTCCTCGACGCCGACCGCCGTGCCCTGCCCGTCGGCGAGGTCGGTGAGATGTGGGCCGGCGGCGACTGCGTCTCGGCCGGCTATCTCGGCAACGACGAGCTGAACGCCGAGCGCTACGCCCCCGACCCGTTCCTCGGCGGGGGGCGCCGGATGTTCCGCACCCGGGACCTCGGCCGCTGGACTCCCGGCGGCGAACTCGAACACCTCGGCCGCACCGACGACCAGGTCAAGGTGCGCGGGTTCCGCGTCGAGCTGGACTCCGTCTCGTCGGTCCTCGAAGGCGTTCCGGGCTGCACCCGGGCGGTGACCCTGCGGCGCGACGCCCGCAGCCTGGTCTCCTTCGTCTGCCCGGCCGACGTAAATCCGGACGCGGCCCGCCGCGCGGTGGCGGACGCACTGCCGTACTACTGCGTGCCCGAGGATGTCATGCCCATGACTTCTCTGCCGGAGACGGACCGCGGAAAGATCGACAAGGCGGCGCTGCTGAAGCTGGCCCGAGAGCGGACGGCGGTGGCCGCCCGATGACGACGTCCTCCTCCCTGCCCCCGTCCCCGCCCGCGTCCCCGATACCGCCCCCGTCCCCGCTTCCCGCACCCTCCGCCTCCGCATCCGCCTCGGCCTCGGCCTCCGTCTCGCCGTCCCCTGACGAGCGACCCGTCGAACTGCCTCCGCCGCTCTCCGCGCCCCGGCGTCTGCTCAAGCACCCGCGGCTGATGCACCACAACCGCCTCGCGGCGCTGGTGCTGTTGGTCAACCTGGCGTACGCGTACGGGAGTCGGCCCCTGTCCGCGGAGTCCCTGGCGCACGCGTCCCTCGCCAACCTCGCCCTGGCCGTCCTCGTCCGCCAGCAGTACGTCATCAACCTGCTGTTCCGGCTGGCGACCTCGGCACCGACGCACTGGCCGCTGCGGCTGCGCTGGACGCTGGGCAAGGTCTACCACTTCGGCGGACTGCACGTGGGCGGAGCCCTGGCGGGGGCGGCCTGGTTCCTGGCGCTGACAATCCGGACGACCGACGGCTCGCTGCGGGTCGTCGGCTGGACCCTGGTGACGCTGCTCGCGGTGATCGTCGCCACCGCCCTGCCGCCCTTCCGCTCCCGCCACCACGACCACTTCGAGAAGATCCACCGCTTCGGCGGCTGGACCGCCCTCGCCCTCTTCTGGACGCACACCCTGATGGCGGCTCCCGGGCCCGGGCCGGTGTCCGTGCTGGCACTGGTCACCTTCAGCGTCGCGCTGCCCTGGCTGCGGCTGCGCAAGGTGGAGGTGCGCCTCGAACGCCCCTCCCGCCATGTGGCGTTGGCGCGCTTCGACCACGGCGTGACGCCCTTCGCCGGCTCCTCGACCGCGATCAGCCGCAGCCCGCTGAAGGAGTGGCACTCCTTCGCCAACGTCCCGGCCCCCGGCCAGTCCGGCTTCCGGCTCACCGTCTCGCGGGCGGGCGACTGGACCGGCGCCTTCATCGACGACCTGCCGCGGAAGGTGTGGACGAAGGGCATCACCACCGCCGGGGTCGCCAACATCGAAGTCCTGTTCACGAAGGTGGTGTACGTGGCGACCGGCAGCGGCATCGGGCCCTGCCTGCCGCATCTGCTGGCCGCCGAGGTCCCCTCCCGGCTGGTCTGGGCGACCCGCGACCCACGGGCGACCTACGGCGACGCCCTCGTCGACGAGATCCTCGCCGCCCAGCCGGACGCGGTCGTCCGGGACACCTCCCGCGGCGGCAAGCCCGACATGGTGGCGCTCGCGTACGCCGCCTACCGCGACTTCGGGGCGGAGGCGGTGATCTGCATCTCCAACAAGAAGCTGACCTGGCAGGTGGTGCACGGGCTCGAACGGCGCGGGATTCCGGCGTACGGCGCGATCTGGGACTCGTGACCCCGGACAGAGCCCGGATGAGACCGGACGAGAGCCCGGACAGAGCCTGGACACAGAGCCCGGGCAGGGAAGAGGGAAGGCAGGCGACACGATGGACAACCTGAAGCTGGAGCGCGCGGGCGGGGTCGTGACGGTCCGTCTGCACAGACCGCACGTCCTCAACGCGCTGAACGCGGAGCTGCTGGCCGAACTCCTGCACGTCCTGCGCCCGTTGGAAGCGGACGACTCCGTCGGATGCGTCGTCGTCACCGGTTCCGAGCGGGCCTTCGCGGCCGGGGCCGACATCCGGGAGATGGCGGGGAAATCGGCCGTGGAGATGGCGCGGGAGGACTACTTCTCCGCCTGGGAGGACTTCGCCGACCTGCGCACCCCGCGGATCGCCGCGGTGAGCGGAGTCGCCCTCGGCGGTGGCTGTGAACTGGCGATGATGTGCGACCTGGTGATCGCGGGGGAGTCGGCGCTCTTCGGTCAGCCGGAGATCAAACTGGGGGTGATCCCGGGCATCGGCGGCACCCAGCGCCTGACCCGCCTGATCGGCCGCGCCAAAGCGATGGACCTGGTCCTCACCGGCCGCACGATGGACGCCCGCGAGGCGGAACGCGCGGGCCTGGTCTCCCGGGTGGTCCCCGACGACCGGGTCCTGCCCGAGGCGTGGGAGGCGGCGGCGGCCGTCGCGTCGTACGGGGGCGCGGCGGTCCGGGCGGCCCGCGAGTGCGTGGACCGTGCCCTGGAGACCGGTCTGCGGGACGGCATCCGCTACGAACGCCGCGTCTTCCACGCCCTGTTCGCCACGGACGACCAGAAGGAGGGGATGGCCGCGTTCCTGGAGAAGCGCCGGCCGCGCTTCACCGGACGCTGACGCTGCCCGTACGGCGGGCACGAGGAGCACGGGCAGCACGGCGGGCACGGGGCATGCCGGCAAGGGACCCGTCGGCCACACCTCGCGCCCGCCCGCCTGCCCCCCGCCTGCCCCCCCACCTGCCCCTCCCGGGGGCGCCTCACCTGGCCGCCGCAGACGCCCGGGCCACCCCCCGCT
Source organism: Streptomyces sp. SAS_272 (assembly GCF_052543235.1). NCBI lineage: Bacteria > Bacillati > Actinomycetota > Actinomycetes > Kitasatosporales > Streptomycetaceae > Streptomyces > Streptomyces sp. SAS_272. Next base: position 100,390 of record NZ_JBMNDR010000001.1, read on the forward strand.
CCTTCGGCCCGAGGAAGCGGGGGTCGGGCTCGAACACCGCGTCCAGGGCCGCCTTGCCGGCCGCCAGAACCTCGCGGGCGCCTCCGTAGTACCAGGTGACGTCGTGCTTGGCGGCGACGCCGACGCCGTAGGAGTCGACGCCCGCCGCCTCGCACAGGGCGACCGCCCGCCGGATGTGGAAGTCCTGGCTGATCAGCACGGCCGCGTCGACGCCGAAGATCTTCTTGGCGCGCACGCACGAGTCCCAGGTGTCGAACCCGGCGTAGTCGCTGACGATCCGCCGGTCAGGCACGCCGTGTCTCGTCAGATAGGCGCGCATCGCGTCGGGCTCGTCGTAGTCCTCGCGGCTGTTGTCGCCCGTCACGAGGACGACCTCGATCCGGCCGGCCCGATACAGCTTCGCCGCCGCGTCCAGCCGGTGCGCGAGGTACGGCGACGGCTCGCCGTCCCACAGGCCCGCCCCGAAGACGACGGCGACCTCGCGGCGCGGCGCCTGCGCCGTCGTGCCGATCCGGTCGGACGTCGACACGTACAGCCAGGTGGCCGGCAGCAGCGCCAGCACGCACCCGGCCATCACGGCCTGCACCAGCCGGCGCCGCCCGGCGCGGGTGCGCGGCAGCCGCGGTCGACGGATGTTCATGAGATCCCCCCGGTCGAAGTCAACCTTCGGCCAGGGAAGACGCGGCGGACGGTGATCCGGTTCGCCCTCCCGGCCGTGTGTCCCGCGCCTCACACTCGTCCCGCCCCGGCGGTGAACCCCCGGAAAACAGTCGTGACGGTCAGGCAACGGGGGTGCAACCTCGGCCGGGCAGGATGGGTGCATGAGCCAGCCACGTCTCGTCCACCTCGACGGCCGCCGGCGACCCGGCCCGCCCGCGCTGGTCGTCGTCGCCCACGGCAGCCGTGACCCGCGCGCCCTGAGCACCGTCCGCGCGCTCCTGGACGTCGTCCGCGCCGAGCGCCCCGGCCTGGCGGTCCACCTCGGGCACATCGAGCTGAACGAGCCCCTGCTCACGGACACCCTGGCCGGTCTGGACGCCCACGGCACGACGGACGCCGTCCTCGTCCCCCTCCTCCTCGCCCGCGGCCACCACGTCAAGCGCGACATCCCGGAGACGGCGGCGCGGGCCCGGGTACGCACGCGCGTGGCCACGCCGCTGGGACCGCACCCGCTGCTGGCGCAGACCCTGCACGCGCGCCTGACCGAGGCCGGCTGGCGCGCGCCGGCGACCGAGCGGGAGCGCCGGTCGAGCGCGGTGGTGCTGGCGGCCGCCGGCTCCCGCGACCCGGACGCGGCGACCGACACACGCCGCACGGCACGGCTGCTCGCCGAACGCCTGGGCGTGCCGGTGGTCCCCGCCTACGCGTCGACGGCGGCCCCGACGGTCACGACGGCGCTGCGGGCCCTGGCGGCGCGGGGGCGCGAGCGCGTGGCGGTGGCCTCCTGCTTCACGGCCCCCGGACGCTTCGCGACGGAGGCCGCGCAGGCGGCCCCGTGGATCGCGGCGACCCCCCTGGGCGTCCACCCCCTGATGGCGAGCCTTCTGCTCCACCGCTACGACCGGGCCCTGGCGGCGGACGGCAGGAGCGACGCGGCCTGAGGGGCGCGCGCAAGCACGCGCCCCGCCACGGACGCCACGAACGCGCCCCCCACGGAACCCGGCAGGCGAGTAGCGCCCCGATTGTCACTCCCGCCGCTTACTGTCGAATCATGGAAGGCACCGCACACCCCGACACCGCCTATGACCCGACGTCAGTCGCCCGCTGGGCCCCCGAGCCCGACAAACGCCCCGGCCGTACCGCCTTCCAACGCGACCGCGCGCGCGTCCTGCACTCGTCGGCGCTCAGAAGGCTCGCGGCCAAGACGCAGGTGGTCACCCCGGGAGAGCGCAGCCCTGAGTGGGACGCGACGCCGCGCACCCGCCTCACCCACTCCCTCGAGTGCGCCCAGGTCGGCCGGGAGCTCGGGGCCGCCCTCGGCTGCGACCCGGACCTGGTCGAGGCGGCCTGCCTCTCCCACGACCTCGGCCATCCGCCCTTCGGCCACAACGGCGAGCAGGCCCTCAACGACTTCGCGCGGGACTGCGGCGGCTTCGAGGGCAACGCCCAGTCGCTGCGCCTGCTGACCAGGATCGAGCCCAAGCGCTTCACGGAGGACGGCTCCGTGGGCCTCAACCTCACCCGGGCCACCCTCGACGCCGCCACCAAGTACCCCTGGCCGAGGGGCGGCCACCCCACCGACGCCGGCTCGCCCAAGTTCGGCGTCTACGACGACGACCGGCCCGTCTTCGACTGGGTCCGCCAGGAGGCCCCCGGCACGCGCACGTGCTTCGAGGCCCAGGTCATGGACTGGGCCGACGACGTGGCGTACTCCGTCCACGACGTGGAGGACGGCCTGCACGCGGGCCACATCGACCCCAACTGCCTGCACGCCGAACCGGAACGCCAGGAGATCTTCCGGGTCGCCGTCGGCCGCTATGTGCCCGCCGGCACCGACCCGGCCGAGCTGGCCGCCGCCCTCGACCGCCTCCAGGACCAGGAGTGGTGGCCGCACGGCTACGACGGCACGGCGGTGGCCCAGGCCCGCCTCAAGGACGCCACCAGCCAGCTCATCGGCCGTTTCTGCCTCGCCGCCGAGGGCGCCACGCGCGCGGGGCACCACGCCGGCCGCCTCACGCGTTACGGCGCCGAACTCGTCGTCCCGCACGAGACGCGCCTGGAGTGCGCGGTCCTCAAGGCCGTCGCCGACCGGTACGTCATGCAGCGCGCCGAACAGGAACGCCTGCGCGCCGACCAGCGCGTCGTCATCGGCGAACTCGCAGAGGCCCTCACCGCCCGCGCCCCCGACGGCCTCGACCCCCAGTTCCGCGCGCTGTTCGACCGGGCCGCCGACGACCGCGCCCGCAAACGCGTCGTCGTCGACCAGATCGCGTCCCTCACCGACGCCTCCGCCCGCTCGCTCCACCGCCGGCTGACGGCGCACACCGGACGCTGACCGGGAGCGCCCCGTCCGCCCCGTGCGCCCAAACGGGCCGGAACGCGCCACGGTGTGCCGTGATCGGGCACGTCCCCCTTCCCCCATCACGCTGCGTGCGGGACGCTCGGACATGGCGGCACGCTCAACGAGGAGGCATCACGTGGTCGACGCGGATCAGACATTCGTCATCGTCGGAGGAGGCCTGGCCGGCGCGAAGGCGGCCGAAACGCTGCGAGCGGAGGGCTTCACCGGCCGCGTGATACTGATCTGCGACGAACGCGACCACCCCTACGAGCGGCCGCCGCTCTCCAAGGGCTATCTGCTCGGCAAGGAGCCGCGCGAGAGCGTCTTCGTGCACGAGCCCGCGTGGTACGCGCAGAACGACATCGAGCTGCACCTCGGCCAGACCGTCGACGCGATCGACCGCACCGCGAAGACGGTCCGCTTCGGCGACGACGGCACGCTCGCCCACTACGACAAGCTGCTTCTGGCCACCGGCGCCGAACCGCGCCGTCTGGACATCCCGGGCACCGACCTGGCCGGCGTGCACCATCTGCGCCGGCTCGCGCACGCCGAGCGTCTCAAGGGCGTCCTCGCGGCCCTCGGCCGGGACAACGGCCACATCGTGATCGCCGGCGGCGGCTGGATCGGGCTGGAGATCGCGGCGGCGGCCCGCGAGTACGGCGCCGAGGTCACCGTCGTCGAACCCGAGCCGACACCGCTGCACGGGGTCCTCGGCCCCGAGCTCGGGAGCGTCTTCGCCGACCTGCACCGCGAGCACGGCGTCCGCTTCCACTTCGGCGCCCGGCTCACCGAGATCGTCGGGCAGGACGGCATGGTCCTCGCCGCCCGCACCGACGACGGCCAGGAGCACCCGGCGCACGACGTCCTCGCGGCGATCGGCGCGGCCCCGCGCACGGCCCTCGCCGAGGCGGCCGGCCTGGAGATGGCCGACCGCGCCCACGGCGGCGGAGTCGCCGTGGACGCGACGCTGCGCACCTCGGACCCCGACATCTACGCGGCCGGCGACGTCGCGTCCTTCCCGCACGGTCTGTTCGACACCCGGCTGCGCGTCGAGCACTGGGCGAACGCCCTGAACGGCGGCCCGGCGGCCGCCCGCGCGATGCTCGGCAAGGAGGTCGCGTACGACCGCGTGCCGTACTTCTTCTCCGACCAGTACGACCTGGGCATGGAGTACAGCGGCTGGGCGCCGCCGGGTTCGTACGACGAGGTCGTGATCCGCGGCGACGCGGCCAAGCGCGAGTTCATCGCGTTCTGGGTGAAGTCGGGCAGGGTGCTGGCCGGGATGAACGTGAACGTGTGGGACGTCACGGAGCCCATCCAGAAACTGATCACCGCCCTGACCCCGGTGGACACGCAGGCCCTGGCCGACCCCCACGTCCCCCTGGACGGTCTCCTCCCGTGAGTGTCGGTGCGCCCCCGTAGAATCACCACGTGGCAGGACGGATCAACGACGAGGACGTGAAGGCTGTTCGGGACGCGGTCCCGATCGACGCCGTGGTGTCCGAGTACCTCCAGCTGCGGGGCGCGGGCGGCGGCAACCTCAAGGGCCTGTGTCCGTTCCACGACGAGAAGTCGCCGTCCTTCCAGGTCAGCCCGAGCAAGGGGCTCTTCCACTGCTTCGGCTGCCAGGAGGGCGGCGACACCATCACGTTCGTGATGAAGGTCGACCACCTCACCTTCTCCGAGGCCGTCGAGCGGCTCGCCGCCCAGGCCGGCATCACCCTGCGTTACGAGGAGGGCGGCTACAACCCCTCCCACCAGCGCGGCGAACGCATCCGCCTGGTCGAGGCCCACAAGATGGCCGCCGAGTGGTACGCGGAACAGCTCGCCCTCAGCCCGGAGGCCGACACCGGCCGGCTCTTCCTCGCCGAGCGCGGGTTCGACCAGGCCGCCGCCGTCCACTTCGGCGTCGGCTACAGCCCCCAGGGCTGGGACCACCTCACCCGCTTCCTGCGCGGCAAGGGCTTCACCGACAAGGAACTGCTCCTGTCCGGGCTCGCCCAGGAGGGCCGCCGCGGGCCCATCGACCGCTTCCGGGGCCGTCTGATGTGGCCCATCCGCGACATCGGCGGCGAGGTCGTCGGCTTCGGCGCGCGCAAGCTCTACGAGGCCGACAACGGGCCCAAGTACCTCAACACGCCCGACACGGCGATCTACCGGAAGTCCCAGGTCCTCTACGGCATCGACCTCGCGAAGAAGGACATCGCCAAGTCCAGCCGCGCCGTCGTCGTCGAGGGCTACACCGACGTCATGGCCTGCCACCTGGCCGGCGTCACCACCGCCATCGCGACCTGCGGCACGGCCTTCGGCGGCGACCACATCAAGATCCTGCGCCGGCTGCTGATGGACAACGGCAGCGCCCGCGTGATCTTCACCTTCGACGGCGACGCGGCCGGCCAGAAGGCGGCCCTGCGCGCCTTCGAGGACGACCAGAAGTTCGCCGCCGAGACGTACATCGCCATCGCCCCCGACGGCATGGACCCCTGCGACCTGCGCCTCGCCAAGGGCGACGAGGCGGTCGCCGACCTGACCCAACCCCGCACCCCGCTCTTCGAGTTCGCGCTCCGCCAGATCGTCCTCCGCTACGACCTCGACACCCCGGCGGGCCGCGCCGCCGCCCTCGACGAGGCCGCGCCCATCGTCGCCCGCATCAAGAACAGCGGCGCCCAGCACGAGGTCGCCGTCCAGCTCGCCGGCATGCTCGGCATCCTGGACACCCAGTTCGTCGTCAAGCGGGTCGCCCAGCTGGCCCGGTGGGCCCGCGACCGGGGCGGCAAGGGCCCGGCGGCACCGGCCGGCAGTGGCCCCCGGCAGTACGAGGCCTCCCCCCGCCAGGCCCCCGGCCCGGCCCTCACCCTGCGCAACCCCGTCTACGCGACGGAACGCGAGCTGCTCAAGCTCGCCCTGCAACGCCCGGAGCTGGTCTCCCCGGCCTTCGACGCCTACGGGGCCGACGAGTTCACCGCCGCGCCCTACGCCGCCGTCCGCCAGGCCGTCCTCGACGCGGGCGGCGCCGAGCTCGGCGTCCAGGACGGCTCGGAGTACCTGGTCCGCGTCCGCGACATGGCCCCCGACGACGCCGTCCGCGCGATGGTCACCGAACTCGCGGTGGAGCCGATCATGCGCCGCACGGTCGACGAGGTGTACGCGGGCAACGTCCTGGTGCAGGTGCGCCGCCGCGCCGTCGAGCGCCGCGTCCAGGAGATCCAGATCACCGTCAAACGACTGGAGGCGGGCGGCGACCCCGCGCAGCTTGCCGCGGCGAAGAACGAGCTGTGGGTCCTCCAGCAGTACGACCAGGCGCTGAAGGTGCACGGCCCCGACGCCCTCTGAACAGCACGTCACGGTCCGGAATCAAAAAGTCACCGCACGCCCCTCGTGGCGAGGATGTGCCGTACGCCACACTGGGTCCGGTGCCTGAGTCCTCGGAGCGGCCCCCCAGTACCGCCGCCGCTCACCTCAGCAGCGATCATCCTGGAGGTCGCCCCCGTGCAGACCCAGACCCGGACCCTCACCCCGACCGACAGCACCGCCGACAGCGCGCCCGACGGCACGGAACCGGACGCCGAGTCCGACGTCCTGCTCGCGGTCCCGCCGCAGAACCGCGCCGCGCACCACCCGGAGTCGCAATCCGACGCCGCGACGGACGCCGACCCCGAGGCCGACACCGACGCCGAGCCCGGGGACCCGCCGCCCGAGGCGCTCGCGGAGGCCCCGGAGCACGAACCCGTCGAGGCCCCGCGCCGCGCCCGCGTCACCGAGAGCGCCGGCCCGTCCTCCGACCTGTTCCGCCAGTACCTGCGGGAGATCGGCCGCATCCCGCTGCTCACCGCGGCCGAGGAGGTGGAACTGGCCCGTCGCGTGGAGGCCGGCCTGTTCGCCGAGGAGAAGCTGGCGTGCTCCGCCGACCTGGCCGGTGAGCTCGCCCTCGACCTCGACCGGCTGGTCGTCATGGGCCGGATGGCCAAACGCCGCCTCATCGAGTCCAACCTGCGGCTCGTGGTGTCCGTCGCCAAGCGCTACGTCGGCCGCGGGCTCACCATGCTCGACCTCGTCCAGGAGGGCAACCTCGGCCTGATCAGGGCCGTCGAGAAGTTCGACTACGCCCGCGGCTACAAGTTCTCCACCTACGCCACCTGGTGGATCCGGCAGGCCATGTCCCGCGCGCTCGCCGACCAGGCCCGCACCATCCGCGTCCCGGTCCATGTCGTCGAGCTCATCAATCGGGTCGTCCGCGTCCAGCGCCGGATGCTCCAGGAGCGCGGCTACGAGCCCACGGCGGAGGAGGTGGCCGCCCAGCTCGATCTGCTGCCGGAGCGCGTCGGAGAGGTCCTGCGGCTCGCCCAGGAGCCCGTCTCCCTGCACGCCCCGGTGGGCGAGGAGGACGACGTGGCCCTCGGCGACCTCATCGAGGACGGCGACGCGGCCAGCCCCGTGGAGTCGGCGGCCTTCCTGCTGCTGCGCGAGCACCTGGAGGCCGTGCTCTCCACGCTCGGCGAACGCGAGCGGAAGGTCGTCCAGTTACGTTACGGACTGGCCGACGGCCGCCCGCGCACCCTGGAGGAGATCGGCCGCATCTTCGGCGTGACACGCGAGCGGATACGGCAGATCGAGTCGAAGACCCTCAACAAGCTGCGCGACCACGCCTTCGCGGACCAGCTCAGGGGCTACCTGGACTGAGCCGGCGCCGACCGGGCGGGGCCGCCCGCCGTCACCCGTTGCGAGCGGCCCCCACGACACGGCACGGCACGGCGCAGGGCCGGCCGCGCGCACGTCCCCGGTCAGTCGACCTCCGCCACCGCCTGCGCGAACTGCGCCTTGTACAGCCGGGCGTAGGCCCCGTCCGCCGACAGCAGTTCGCTGTGCGCGCCCTGCTCCACGATCGAGCCGTTCTCCATCACCAGGATCGTGTCGGCGTCCCGGATGGTCGACAGCCGGTGCGCGATGACGAACGACGTGCGGCCGTGGGCCAGCTTCGCCATCGCCTTCTGGATCAGCACCTCGGTGCGGGTGTCGACGGAGCTGGTGGCCTCGTCGAGCACCAGGATCGTCGGGTCGGACAGGAACGCCCGCGCGATGGTGATCAGCTGCTTCTCACCCGCGCTGACCCCGCTGCCCTCGTCGTCGATCACGGTGTCGTAGCCGTCGGGCAGGGTGCGGACGAACCGGTCGGCGTGCGCGGCCCGCGCCGCCTCCTCGATCTCGCCCCGGGTGACCTCCCGCGACGCGCCGTACGCGATGTTCTCCGCGATGGTGCCGCCGAACAGCCAGGTGTCCTGCAGCACCATGCCGATCCCGGCGCGCAGCTCGGCACGGGACATCCGCGCTATGTCGACGCCGTCGAGGGTGATGCGTCCGCCGGAGACGTCGTAGAACCGCATGAGCAGGTTCACCAGCGTGGTCTTGCCGGCGCCCGTCGGGCCGACGATGGCGACCGTGTGGCCGGGCTCCACCGTCAGCGACAGGTCCTCGATCAGCGGCTTCTGCGGGTCGTAGCGGAAGGAGACGCCCTCCAGCGCCACCCGTCCGCGCAGCTCCTCGGGCCGCTGGGCGGCCACCGGGTCCGCCTCCTGCTCCTCCGCGTCCAGGATCTCGAAGACCCGCTCGGCCGAGGCGACGCCCGACTGCACCAGGTTCGCCATCGACGCGACCTGCGTCAGCGGCATCGAGAACTGGCGGGAGTACTGGATGAACGCCTGCACGTCGCCGATGGACAGCGAGCCCGACGCGACGCGCAGCCCGCCGACCACCGCCACCAGCACGTAGTTGAGGTTCGACACGAACATCATCAGCGGCTGCATCACACCGCTGTTGAACTGCGCCTTGAACCCGGCCTCGTACAGCGCGTCGTTCTGCTCGGCGAACTGCTCGGCCGACTGCTGCTGACGGCCGAACACCTTCACCAGGTTGTGACCGGTGTACATCTCCTCGATGTGCGCGTTGAGCTTGCCGGTGGAGCGCCACTGCTGCACGAAGTGCGGCTGCGACCGCTTGCCCACCCGGGTGGCGACGACCGCCGACAGCGGCACGGTGACGAGAGCCACCAGCGCCAGCAGCCACGACACCCAGAACATCATCGCCAGCACGCCGATGATCGTCAGCAGCGAGTTGATGAGCTGCCCCATCGACTGCTGGAGGGTCTGCCCGATGTTGTCGATGTCGTTGGTCGCGCGGGACAGCACCTCGCCGCGCTGCCGCTTGTCGAAGTACGACAGCGGCAGTCGCGACAGCTTCGTCTGCACGTCCTCGCGCATCCGGAACATCGTGCGGTTGACGGTCCTGTTGACCAGGCGCGTCGCCACCGCCATCATCAGCCCGGCGACCAGGAACACCCCGACCGCGACCAGCAGCACCTCGCCGACCGAGCCGAAGTCGATGCCCTTGCCGGGCGTGAAGTCGGTGCTCCTGAGCATGTCGGCGACACCGCTGTCACCGCGCTCCCGAATCGCGTCGAGGGCCTGCTCCTTGGTCGCCCCGGCCGGCATCTCCCGGCCGACGATGCCCGCGAAGACGAGGTCGGTGGCCTTGCCGAGGATCTTCGGCCCCACCACGTTGAGGCCGACGCTCAGCACCACGCAGAACAGCATCAGGCAGAGCGTCAGCCGTTCCGGCCGGAACCGGGCGAGCAGCCGCCTGCCGGACACCTTGAAGTCCAGCGAGCGGTTCTCGGGACCTCCGCCGGCCATCATGCGCCCCATGGGCCCGGCCATCAGGCAGCCTCCGCTTCCGTAAGCTGGGAGAGCACGATCTCCCGGTAGGTCTCGTTGTCCGCCATCAGCTCGCGGTGGGTGCCGGTGCCGACGACCCGGCCCTCGTCGAGGACGATGATCCGGTCGGCGTCGCGGATGGTCGCCACCCGCTGGGCGACGATCACCACGGTGGCCTCGGATGTCTCCCGCCCGAGCGCCGCCCGCAGCGCCGCGTCGGTGGCGTAGTCGAGGGCCGAGAAGGAGTCGTCGAACAGGTAGATCTCCGGCCGCTGCACGAGCGTGCGGGCGATCGCCAGCCGCTGCCGCTGACCGCCGGAGACGTTGGTGCCGCCCTGCGCGACGGGGGAGTCGAGGCCGTTCTCCAGCTTGCTGACGAAGTCCTTGGCCTGGGCCACCTCCAGCGCGTGCCACAGTTCCTCGTCGGTGGCGTCCGGATTGCCGTACCGCAGGTTGCTGGCGACCGTGCCCGCGAACAGGTAGGGCTTCTGCGGCACGAGACCGACGGTCCTCGCCAGCAGCACCGGGTCGACCTCGTCCACGGCCACCCCGTCGACGAGCACCTCCCCCTCGGTGGCGTCGAACAGCCGTGGCACCAGCCCGAGGAGCGTGGACTTGCCGCTGCCGGTCGAGCCGATCACGGCCGTCGTCTCACCGGGGCGGGCCACCAGCTCGACGGCCTTCAGGACGGGCTCCTCGGCGCCGGGATAACGGAACCCGGCGCCCCGGATCTCCAGATGCCCGTGCCGCCGCAGTTCGGTGACGGGAGCCGCCGGCGGAACCACGGACGACGAGGTGTCCAGCACCTCCTGAATGCGCTCGGCGCACACTTCCGCACGCGGCACCTGCATGAACATGAAGGTGGCCATCATCACGGACATCACGATCTGCATGAGGTAGGCGAGGAACGCGGTCAGGTCGCCGATCTGCATCCCGCCGCTGTCGATCCGGTGCGCGCCGAACCACACCACCGCGATCGACGACAGGTTCACCGTGGTCATGACCACCGGGAACATCAGAGCCAGCAGGTTGCCGGTCTTCAGCGAGATGCCGGTGAGATCGGCGTTGGCCTCCCGGAACCGCTGCTGCTCGTACTCGTCCCGCACGAACGCGCGGATCACCCGGTTGCCGGTGATCTGCTCGCGCAGCACCCGGTTCACGGTGTCCAGCTTCACCTGCATGGACCGGAACAGCGGCCGCAGCCGGCGCACGATCAGCGTCACGCAGATGCCCAGGGTCGGCACGACCGCGACGAGCACCGCGGACAGCGGCACGTCCAGGCCGAGCGCCAGCACGATGCCGCCCACGCACATGATGGGCGCCGACGCCATCAGCGTGAACGTCATCAGGGCCAGCATCTGGATCTGCTGGACGTCGTTGGTCGTCCGGGTGATCAGCGACGGCGCGCCGAACTGGCCGAGCTCCCGGGCGGAGAAGGACTGCACCCGGTCGAAGACGGCCGCCCGCACGTCCCGGCCGAGAGCGGCTGCGGTCCTGGCGCCGTAGTACACGGCGCCGATGTTGCACACGACCTGCGCCAGCGACACGGCGATCATCACGCCGCCGAACGTCAGGATGTATCCGGTGTCTCCCTCGACGACGCCGTTGTCGATGATGTGCGCGTTCAGGGTGGGCAGGTAGAGGGTGGCGCAGGTCTGCAGGAACTGCAGCAGCACCAGAAGAGCGATGGGTTTCCTGTAGGGCCTGAGATAGGTCCGCAGAAGTCGTATGAGCACGCTACGTCTCTCGGAGTCGGCGGGAGGGGCACGGGGTAGCCGGGAGGGCATTGGTTGCCCCTGGCCCCTATCGTCCGACACCCCACCCGTGTTACCTCAACCGATTAAGCCGACAGCAGTGTTTTCCCGGCCATCAGGTGCCCGCTGTGCACCCATCTGCACACTCATGACCGGAAAGCTCCGGGATGGGTCTGCTCCCGCACGGAGACGAACTGCTGCCGCACCGCCTGACCCACGGCCAGGTCCTCACCCGGGTCGAGGACCTGCGCCGCCGCTCCCTGCCAGGCGGGCGGCGTCCGCGGGTCGAGCGTGCCCTGCGAGGCCCCGAGCGCCCACGCGGCCTGCCGGGCCGCCCCGATGGCCGCGTAGTCGGCCGGCTGCGGCACGACGACCTGCGCCCCGAACAGTGCGGGCGCCGCCGACTGCACCGCCGGCAGCTCGGCCGCCGCCCCCAGCAGGAAGACCCGCCGCACGTCCACGCCCCGGCCGCGCAGCACGTCCAGCGCGTCCGCGAGCCCGCACAGCATGCCCTCGAAGGCGGCCCGCGCGAAGTGCTCCGGTTTCATCGACTCGCGTCGCAGCCCGGCCAGTGTGCCGGCCGTGTGCGGCAGGTTCGGCGTCCGCTCGCCCTCCAGGTACGGCAGCATGACCAGGCCGTGCGATCCCGGCGTCGACTTCATCGCCAGGTCCGACAGCGCGTCCAGATCGGGCGCCCCGACCAGCTCGGCCGCGCCGCGCAGGGTCCGCACGGCGTTCAGTGTGGTGACGACGGGCAGATGCATGCCGGTCGCGTCGGCCAGTGAGGTGATCATCCCGCTCTGGTCGACGAGCGCCTCGGGATGCACCGCCATCACGGACCCGGAGGCGCCGAGCGACACCACCGCGTCGCCCATCCCCAGCCCGAGGCCCAGCGCCGCCGCCATCGTCTCGCCGGTCCCGGCGGAGATCAGCAGTCCCTCCGGAGTCGTCCCGGCCGCGTCGGAGGGCCCGATCACCTCCGGCAGCATCGCCTGGTGTCCGAGCGCCAGCTCGACGAGATCCGGCCGGTATCCGCCGGTGGCGGCCGACCAGTACCCGGTGCCGGAGGCCCCGCCGCGGTCGGTGGTTCTGCGCACCGGCCGGCCCAGCAACTGCCACACCAGCCAGTCGTGCGCCTGCAGCAGCACGGCGCTGCGTGCGGCGGCTTCCGGCTCGCTCTTCGCCAGCCAGCGCAGTTTCGTCACCGGCTGCGCCGCCTGGGGCACGCACCCCACCGCCTGCGCCCACGCCTCGCGTCCGCCGAGCGCGTCGACCAGATCGGCCGCCGCGACCTGCGCCCGCTTGTCTCCGCCGACCATCGCCGGGCGCACGGTGTTGCCCTGTGAGTCCAGCGGCACGACCGCGTTCTGCTGCGCGGACACGCCGATGGCCTGCACGCCCTCCAGCAGCCCGCCGCCCGCGGCCTCACCCAGGGACAGCAGCCAGGCCTGCGGGTCGACGTCGGACGGCCGGCCGCCACCCTCGGCGCCTTCCACCGGATGCGGCGCGTATCCCTGCCGGAGCACGGCTCCGGTGTCCGCGTCGCAGACGACGATACGAGTGAAATCGGGCGAACTGTCCAACCCGGCGACTATCCCCATGCCGAAAATTCTGCCGCACGCCGGGCCCGGATGCGGCCGTCGGTCGTCTCCCGGGCGGGCGGAACCGCCGAACGGCGCCGCCGTCCGCCGTCACCGGAGGGTCGTCAGGTGTTGCTCGTACCCCAGTCGTCCCCGCTCGCGCCGTTGACGTTGCGGTCGCGCAGCGAGCGCACCCGGCCCGCCACCGACTCCGGCATCCGGTCGCCGACCTTGTCGCTGACCGCGTGGTACGCCTTGCCCGCGTACTGGCGGCCCTGGTGGGCGGCGGTCTCGGCGGTGTTGCGCACGGCGGGGTTCTGGGCGACCTGCCGCGCCGACTTCTTCAGCTGCTCGTAGCGCTCGCGCCCGGCGCGCGTGCCCAGTACGTAACCGACAGCCAGTCCGACGACGAACGTGAGCTTGTAGCGCATGACGGCCACCCTTCCTCGAGTAGGTCCCTGGCACGACACCGGTGCCGGGGGGAACCGATTGGCGGAGCACCCCCCTGCTTGCGCTAATGTATGTGTCGCAGCGAGCGAGCGCTTCCTGGCGAATACCCAGCTAGGCACGTTCGATGCGACGAGGCATTCCCCTGTAGCTCAATTGGCAGAGCAGCCGGCTGTTAACCGGCAGGTTACTGGTTCGAGTCCAGTCGGGGGAGCTCGGTCCCCTGTAGCTCAATTGGCAGAGCAGCCGGCTGTTAACCGGCAGGTTACTGGTTCGAGTCCAGTCGGGGGAGCATCGTGAACGAGGACCCCATGGGGGTCCTTTTTCATGTGGTGTCACACCGGTGGGAACCGTGCAGGCCAGGGGTGCCGTCCCCGCGGTCGCGGCAAGGTCGACCAGCCGGAGCGTGAGATCGTATGAGCGGCTATGCTGCGGCAGACGGCGCGCACTCATGTACGCGACACGCCGCTATGGGGCGGTAGCTCAGCCGGTTAGAGCAGCGGACTCATAATCCGTCGGCCGTGGGTTCGAGTCCCACCCGCCCCACCACTTGCTACGCGGGAAGAAACCTTCTGACCAGGCGCTTAGTCGGTCAGGGGTGGGTACGGCAGGATCTTGGCGGCCCTACTTGATCACATTTTCATGATCGTGGGGACAAGTTGGGGACGCTGGTCACGCGGCGGGACGCAACGCCTCGTTCGGTTCATCCTCATCGGCCCCGGGCCTCTCGCCGGAGCCCTCTTCTGACTCGGGCTCAGGCTTGCCGCGTGCCTCCCTCGCAGGCCTCTCCTTCTTCTGCGGGGACCGGGGCACGACCGCGCTCGTCGACTCTGCCTCGGCGGTCATGAGCTGAGGCAGGACGCTCGTGTACGTGTCCGAGGTGATCTGGCGGGAGCTGTGCCCGAGCCGCTCCTGCACCACCTTGATGTCGGCCTTGCCGAGGAGCGCCAGCGTGGCGGACAGGTGCCGCGTGTCGTGCAGGCGGATCGGCGGAAGGCCGGACAGCTCCACGAGCCGGTTGAACCGTCGGCTGATCCAGTCGGGGTGCAGGGGCTTGCCGTTCTCATGGGTCCAAACTCGGTTGCTCTCGACCCAGGCCTTCTCTCCAGACCACTGCTCACGCTCCTTGGCCTGGGTGGTCCGCCATTCTCGCCACAGCTCGCGAGTCTGGGAGTCGAGGGTGACGGTGCGGACGCTGTCCTGCTTCGGGGCTTCGTCGTACTGCCGGTAGGCGACTTCAACGATCTGCGCGGAGATACGGAACCACGAGCGGGTCAGACACCGCCAGCGCCCGACGCGCGCACGGTCAACCCGAGGCCGTCCTGACCCTCCACGCCATCCCGTGATCAACGTGACTCTCCCCGGGGCCCTGGGCGTTCGTGATCAGCCAGTTCGGACAGGGCGAGGGTTCCGCAGGTAACCGCCAAGGCTTTCACATGTCGCGTACATCCGGCACGGCGAACACGGAGCCGGATGTTTTATTGACTGCGATTTTCCGCCACCGAGGTGGACGCCCGCACCGCGATCTGCGTCCTCACCCACGACGCCAAGTTCGACATCCCACTCCTGCGCCTGGCGCTGAGCCTCCCCGTCGGATACATCGGCGCCATGGGCTCTCGCCGTACCCACGAGGACCGCAACCAGCGGCTGCGCGAGTCAGGGATCACGACGGAACAACACAGCCGCCTCAACCCCCCGATCGGACTCGACCTCGGCGCCCACACACCCGAGGAAACAGCCATCTCCATCGCAGCCGAGATCATCGCCCACACCCACCACGGCACCGGCCGGTCCCTGTCCAGCGGCATGGGCCCCATCCACCCGGCCGCGACCAGTCATTCGCGACCAAGGTCGCCGGCTTCCTCGGAGCCCACCCGCAGCGGCCAAGCCACAGGCACTTGGCCGTACGCCGGGCGCCCCTGCGCGATCCGGTCCTGTACCGGCTGAAGGACTACGAAGTCTGCCTGCGCCGGGCTCTGGCCGCGTGCGTGCGCGTCGTCGAGTGGACTGGTGACCGCGGGGTGCCACGACACTGAGGACGGCGCGGGCCCGGCCCTGGTGGGTACGCCGAAGCACTTGCGCGAGCTTGGCGCTCAAGACCAGGGCGTGCGGCCGGCGGCGACCTCGGCCAGGTCCGCGGGGCGGCGGTGGGCCGGTGGCGCCAGGAGGCGGCGCCAACAGCCGGGCTCCTCGGCGAGGCTCTGCAGGTCCGGCCACAGACAGTGATCAGTCGGCGCCGGGCGCCCGTGCCGCTCGTACAGCCGGATGCGTGAAGTGCGGGTAGGGGTCCGGGTGACCCTGGACCCCTACCTGGTTTTCAGTTGTGCCTGACCGGACGGTGCGCCCGCACGGCGGGTGCCGCTAGAACACCACGATCGGCGCGTTCGGTCCGGGGTCGCGGTCGAATCGGAAGTTGAACCTGGCCTCGCCCTTGTTGCAGGCCATGGTGGTCAAGAAGCCGGATCCATATCCGTAACGGGCGTCGTCGCCGATGCAGGTGCCCCTCTTGACCGACTTGATCTTCAGCTGGCCACTGTCGTTCCAGTAGTCCATATCGAACATTTGGTCCAAGCTGCCGTCACAGCCGTACTGGCGCAGATCCCCGAAATTTGCGTCAAGACAGAAACCGCGGCTGGTTGTGATGTTGTACAGGCCGTTGCCGCGGGGGACGAACTTGAAGGACTCGTTGGCGTTGCGATCCGGATATGGGTGGCCGTTCGTCACCGAGTTTCCGATCCAGTCGCCCACCTCGAGGTAGCGGTTGCCGTCGTGGGCGTTGCGCAGATAGACGTCCGCGTTCGCGGCCAGACGGCGGAACATGACGGCAAAGTGATCGGATCCGAACCCACGGGCGACGCCCCCGTAGCCGGCGATCCGCTCGTTGGACACCATGTAGTCCAGTTCCCTACCACCTTGGTGGGTGGCAGCGCCGGTGATGTACCTGTGCCAACCGGGTCGGGTCGTGAGGTTGCGCGGCTCACGGTTCCAGTCGCCCATCGCGGCCCATATGCGGTTTCCCGCTATCGCGGAGATGCTCTGCAGCAACCCCGCGCCATCGCCGCCTCCGCTCGCCAGCGCGTGCACGCTGAAGAAGAGCGTATTGCCCGCTGTGATGCCGAGCGCCGGCCGGGACGTCGGAAGTCCGTTGTTCCCGTAGAAGGCGGGCCGGGCGATGTGCACCTGATTCACCGCTTGGTCGGTCAGAATGGCGATGTTGACCCGGCTGCTGTTACTGAAGTCGGTACGCACCCAGTAGATGTGCCAGTCGTGGCTCTGACCCTGCGGCCGCCACCGCCATCGCTGTACACGCCAGCCTGCCCACTGATTGTTGTCGCTCAGGTAGCGGGACGTCCACTCCAAAACGGCGCTTCCCGGTGGCCGAGGGCCGGTCTCCTGCAGCGAGACCACGTTGTAGCCGTTGTTGAGGATCTGCGGGATATCGGTCGTCCACTTGTTTCCGCCGCCCTGCATGTTGTAGGTGGCGGGCCGGTAGTCCTCCACCGCCGCCGAGGCGGGCTCCGGTGTCGCGAGTGTGACGAGCATGCCCGCCAGCATGGCTACCGCGAGCATCGGCAAGAGAAACTTCATCCGCGTTCGACCGCTGCCGCTGCAGTGTCTTCCGCGGAATTCCCTGGAAAGGGGAATCCTCATCGAGTGTCCTTTCTGACCGCGCCGGTAACGGCGCGGATGGCGGTTGAGCGGTCGCCTATGCGACGGTGTTCGAGCTGTTGGTGGTGTCGACCGGCGTGGGTGCTGTGACCGCTTGGATCACGACCTGGTTCGGGTAGGCAGCCAGCAGTGGATCGGTGACCGAGGACGGGGCGTCGGTTTCCACCACCACCTGGTCGCGCATCCCGTCGTAGTGGACAGACAGGTTGTAGACCGTCGAACCGTCGTCGGGTTGGGCCAGTCGCAGGGCCGCGTCCTGGACTTCGATGATCTGGGCGAGGGTGAACTGGGGGCTCTTCGCCGTGGTGGGCGTGGGCCACTCGGCCGGGACGTCCCCGTAGGAGGAGGTCCACCCCGGCGGCTTCTGCAGGTCGTCGATGTTGCCGGTGTAGTCCGACGGGAAGGTGATCACCGGTCCGATGTTGGGGTCGTCGAACGCCGCGAGGGCGCAGTTGTAGTCGGCGAGGGCCTGGACCTGCTCCCACTGCAGCTTCGTCGCGGCATCCCGCAAATCGTCCGCCGGCGCGGCGGTCCCCGACACTTCCCTGCCCGTGGTCCTCTGCTCCGGAGTGCACGTGCCGGGCGGCGGGGTGTAGCCCGGATAGGCCTTGAGCACGAGCTTGCCCGCGTACTTGGCGGCCAGCGGATCGGTGACCGAGGCCGGGGCGTCGGTCTCCGCCACCACCTCGTCGTGCATCGCGTCGTAGTAGACGTTCAGCTGGTAGGTGGTGTCACCGTTGGGCTGTACCGCCGCGTACACCGCGTCCTGGATCTCGGTGATCTGGGCGACCGTGAACTGCGGGCTCTTCGCCGTCGTGGTGGGTTTGGGCCAGGAGGTGGGGGACTGCCCGAATTCGTTGCTCCAGAGCGGCGGGATCTGCAGGTTGTCCATGTCGCCGGTGTAGTCGGACGGGAAGATCATCACCGGTCCGATGTTGGGGTCGTCGAACACCGCGAGCGCGCCGTTGTAGGAAGCGAGGGCCTGGAACTGCTCCCACTGCTCTGCGGTCCCGGTGGAGACCCAGTCCACCTCGGTGGCGGACAGGGCCCGGTTGTAGACGCGGAAGTCCCGCATCCGGCCGTGGAAGTACAGGTCCGAGGAGTACAGCGACCGGCCGAGGTAGTTCGCCGTCGTCGTCCCGCCGCCGATCGCGCCCGGGGTGATCGTCACGTTGGTGTTGCGGGCCTTCTCCACGCCGTTCTCGTACAGAATGCCGGTGTTGCCCGTCTGCGTGTACGTCACGTGCTTCCACATGCCGCGCGCCAGCTGGTACGAGGTTCCCGGCCGGGTCTGCTGCTCGGCAGGGAAGGCGCTCAGCGTGATCCCGGTGCGGAACTGGTTCCCGGTGGAGAACAGGTAGCCGTTGCCGCTGGTGCCGTTGGTGTTGCCGAACCCGTACAGGAAGTACGGCTTGCCCATGGTCGGGTCGATCCACACGTCGAACGAGACGGTGATCGAGCTGAGCCCCGACATGATGTTGTTCGGCACCTTGACGTACGTGTTGGAGCCGTTGAAGGCCAGCCCCTGGTCGCCGCCCCAGCCCGCGGCGCCGTTGACCGTGCCGTCACGGCCGTTGCCCGAGGAGTCGTGGGCCACCGTGCCGGACGTCTCGTCCAGCTTGTAGCGCAGCAGCAGACCATCGGTGATCTCGGCCTGCGCAGACCCGGCGGTCGCCAGCAAGCCCGCGACCAGCGCCAGCACCAAGGACAGGGCGGCGACGACAGCGGCGGACACCCGCCGCCACGGCCGGGCACCTGCGCGGACTGAAGGCGAGGCCGCCGGCGCGGCAAGACGACGACGCAGCGCAGACAGGGGGCGGGCGGTCACCTGCCCCGTGTCGGCCGCTTCGGTTCTTTCCATGATTTTCCTTTCGCGTGAAAGCGATGAGCAGACGCCCGATACGACGACTGCTGAATGCACCCGGCGGTGGGAAGCCGAGAACGGGCAGGAGGCTGCGAAGCGCGGAGAAGGCCCTCTCTCCGCTCTGAATTCGCATACGGGAAGGCGCGGCGGCATGCTCCTGCCAGTGCCGTGGCAGGCAACGTTTGCCCGTCAAGGAGCGGCGTCATGGGGGTCCCCCTGCTCGAGCGCAGCCGAGAACCTGGGGGAGCGTGCCGGGCGTCGCGACGGGGCGAACGTTGCCTGTCGGGGCACTAAGCACCCGCGGACGGGGTTGGCCGACACGGCCGGATACACGAAGGCCGTGCGGCAATCGCACGGCGGGCCGGGGGCCGCGTGCAGCGCGGCACGGAAAACGCCTGCCTCGGTCCGTTCCGCCGCCGTGTCCCGGGCGTGGCGGCGACGAACCAGGCCGAGGCTGTCATGCCCCCGGAAGGAACGGCAGGGTCTGTTCCCGCCACGGCTCTTCGCTGATCGCCATCGGTGTGTTGCAGAGGCCTCAGGCGCGTCCCTGGCTGACGGCTGGAAGCTCCTGGCGCAGGAGAGCCTGCCGTGGTGTGAGTCATGCGGACAGGATCGGTGCGGGTCCGCCCAAGGGAAACGGGTACTTCTGCCCACCGGGCCCCGTCCCAGGCCTGGGTATTTCTACGGGGTGGTCCTACGGGGTGGGCGTCTGGTTGGCTGTCCACCAGGACGCGATCCGGGCGCGGGAGCCGAAGTCGAGCTTGGTCAGGATGTTCTCGACGTGGCCGTCGACCGTGCGCGCTGAACGCCCGAGCTTCGAGGCGATCTGCCGGTTGCTCAGGCCCTTGGCGACCAGTGCCGCCACTTCGCGCTCGCGGGGCGTGAGCGGGCCGGGGCCGGCGGCTGCGGAGGTCGGCTCATCAGCGGGGTCCAGGACGTACTGAACGGCCCGGCCGGGCGTGGTGCCGTGGCGGCTGCCTTCCGCGAGCGCCTGCGCGTACGCGGCCAGACCCAGGGCTTCTGCAGCCGCCTTTTCGGAGCGTGTGTGCTGTTCGGCCATGTACGGGCCGAAAGCGGAGATGTCGGTACCGGCCGCTCTCCACAGGGCAGCCGCGGTGCCCAGCAGCCGGGCCGCCCGACCGTGATCGCCGCCGGAGGCGGTGGCCCAGGCGAGGAGTTCGAGCATCCGCGCCACCATCGGGTGGTCGTTGAAGCCCCGCATGTTCTCCAGCGCGGACCGGGCCAGCGCCTTGGCCTCCTCCCGGTCACCGCGGGCCCAGGCGTAGTGGCCCAGCGCCATCAGCGCCTGCGCGCGCCCCCACCGTTCCCCGCGCGCCTCGAAGGCGGCGATCACCTTCCTGCCCGTCGCCGCCGCACGGGGGTCCTGGGCATAGGCCTGGACGTTGGCCAGCGAGAGAAGCCAACTCATCGCTTCACGCTCATCGCCCAGCGCCGTGTGGGCAGCCAGGGCCTCCTCGTAGCGGGGGAGGCTCTCCTCGGGTCGCCCCCGGTAGTGGGCTGATATGCCGCGAAAGCCACTCGCCTGGGCGCGCAGCGACGGGTCGCCCAGCTGCTCAGCCAGTGTTTCGGCCTCGTCCAGCCACCGGTCGGCAGCAACCAGATCGCCCTGCGTCTGCGCCACCCATATGGCGGCGAGGAGCGCCTGGCCCCGCACGGGTGTCGGCTCGGGCGCCGCCGCGAGAATGCGGTCGAGTTGTCGGCGCCCCTCGGTGAGGAATCCGCCGACGATCCAGTGGAAGGCCAGCGCACCGGCCAGCGCGAGCCTGGCCTGAGGGTCGGTGTCCCAGCCCAGGGCCGCCAGCAGGTTGGGGTGCTCGGCACGCAGTCGGGCCAGATCCTGCACCTGGCCGGGGCCGTACCAGCCCTCGTGGATGCGCTGGGCGAGGGCGAGGAAGAAGTCGCGGTGCCGACGCAGGAGCGTGTCCTCCTCCCCGGATTCCGCGAGCCGTTCCCGCCCGTACTGCCGGATGGTCTCCAGCAGGCGGTAGCGCGGCAGGCCCTCGGTCTCGGTGGTCAGCACGACGGACTGGACGACCAGCCGGTCGAGCACATCCAACACCTCGCGCTCCGCGATCCCGTCCCCCGCGCAGACGCCGTCCGCCGCGTCCAGATCGAAACCCCCGGCGAACACCGACAGCCGGTTCCACAGCAGCCGTTCGACCGGAGCGCACAGCTCATAGCTCCAGTCGATCATCCCCCGGAGCGTGCGCTGGTGTGGCCAGGCGGTCGGGCTGCCGACATTGAGCAGTGCGAACCGGTCCTCCAACCGCTCCACCATCTGGTCGACCGTAAGGATGCGCAGCCGGGACACGGCGAGTTCGATCGCCAGTGGCAGTCCGTCCAGATCAGCGCACAACCGGGCGACCTGGGCCCTGTTCGCGTCGCTCACCTGGAACCCGGGCCGGACAGCGGCGGCCCGGTCCTCCATCAGGCGGGCCGCGTCCTGCGGAGACAGCGGCGGAACCGCGAAGACATGCTCGCCCGTGACGCCCAGCGTATGGCGGCTCGTCGCCAGGATGTGCAGCTCAGGGGCGGCGGAGAGCAGCACCTTCGCCAGCTCGGCGCAGACCCCGGCCACCTGCTCACAGTTGTCCAGCACCACCAGCACCCGGCGTTCCGCCAGATACCGCGCGAGCCGCTCCACGGCGGGCCGGGCGCCCAGGTCCGGCACGCCCAGGGCGGTCGCGACCGCATCCGCCACCGCCGCCGGCTCCTCAATCGGAGCCAACTCCACCAGCCACACCCCGTCCGGGAAGGTCTTCGCCAACCCGGCAGCCACCTCGAGTGCCAACCGCGTCTTGCCGACCCCGCCCGGCCCGGTGATCGTCAGCAGCCGAGCTTTCCCCAGCAGGCCGCTGACCTCACAGACCTCCGACTGCCGGCCGACGAAGCTGGTGAACGCCGCGGGCACATTCCCCGTGCGTGACGCCACTGTGGTCACAACTCTCACCTCCCTGCAGCCACCTCACAGAGCAGCTCGCCAAGGAGATTATCCCTATATGCGATGCGAGGGTCGACCCACGAGGTGCTCACCGAAAGCACTCGTCCAGTCACAGAGAGCACTGGCGGCCGGGCGGGTCGAGGGCATGGCCAGTGCCGTGCCTTGCTGCCGCTGTTCCTTCCGCACTGCCGCTGTTCCTTCCGCGCGAATTCAGGCCCCGGGACTCCGGGACTTCGTCACGGAGCCGCAGAGGAGGGCAGCGCGCGTCGCACCGACCAGTAGAGCCTCCACAGCCGCCCAGTCGGCGATGAGGAACGGGGCGCCCTATGGCAACGGCCTGTCGAGGACTCGAAATGGCATGGAGCCGATCCCGCCGGCTCGGGGATGGGGCTCCAAATTGCCCGCAGCGGATTGACCTTCCAACGGCTCTTGCCTCCGTGGGGGCACCAGCCGCCGGGCGGCGCGCATCGCCGTGCCGGCCCTCGCAGTGATCGCGGCGGCCGCCGCCCTGACGCTCCAGCACTCCCGGGACGCCACAGCGCGATGGAACACTTGGACAAGCAACGCCTGCGCGAAAGAGGCTCCTGTCACCGCAGACGACTGGTCCGCCTGCGGCCGAGCACTGATGACCGAGATCAACAACGCTGTTGACGGCCTATGTCGGCGGGCCGCCGCTGGGCGCCAACGGCAACCCTTCCGGCAGGCCTGGCAGGCGAAGACAGCGGAAAGTGTGGCTGCCGCTGTCTCCCGTGTGGCATCCGACCTAGGCCTGTACTTGAATGACGGGCAGCGCAAATACCACGTGCGCACTGTGGAACAACGCTGGAGTAAATACCGTTTACGGCCGGGAGACACGGCCCCGGGCGTACTGGCGTCGCCCAGTCTGGGCGGTGTCGGGACGCAGTCGGGACACAAGGGCAGGAACAGACTGACAAAGGCGAAGGGGTGTCGACACGGCCCGCCCCTTCTGACCTGCAAAAGCGTCATGAATGAGCGTGGACCAGCAAAGGCCGCCAAGATCCCCAAAGGACTCATAATCCGTCGGCCGTGGGTTCGAGTCCCACCCGCCCCACCTGTGCAGGTCTTTGACCTGCGGAAACGTCACATCTGGGGTGCGGATTCCGGGTGTTGGTCTACGGGGCTGAATCCCCTGCTCGTCAGTTCGACTCCGCTGCCGTCGGCGTCAGTCGAACGTCCAGACGCTCGCACAGCCCACCCACGACACCGTCCTGCAGCCGGTGGGCTGATACGTCTGCGCAGGTCAGAGTGACCTGTGATGGGCCGTCGAGCGTGTGGCGCGCCTGGTGTTGCAGCTCAGAGCGGAGGCGGGGGAGCGTCGCTCATCGGGAGGGCAGCCACGCGTCGACGACGGGCGTGAGTTCGGCCCGGCTGTCGAAGACGTGGCCGTTCATGCCGACGGCCTGCGCCGCGCGGACGTTCTCCTCGCGGTCGTCGACGAAGAGGAAGTCGGCGGGTGCGGCGTGCAGGGCGGTGACGCTGTGGCGGAAGGCGGCCGGGTCGGGCTTGGCGGCTCCGATCCGTCCGGAGAAGGCGACGTGGTCGAGGTCGTTCAGCCAGGGCTGGGCGGCGAGGAAGGCGTCCGCGTGGTCCGCGGGGATGTTGGACAGCAGGGCGACCCGGGCGCGGTCCCGCAGGGTGCGCACGTAGGCGACCATGTCGTCGTCGACGCGGGCCCAGCTGTCGATGTCGATGAGCCGCAGCTCTTCGATCGTGTCGGCGTCGGCGTCGCGGAACAGCGTGTGCAGTACGTCCGTCCAGTACGCGGACGCGGTGTGCCGGCCGGCGTCGTAGGGCGGGCGGTGGGCCCAGTAGGCCGTGGTGAAGGCGTCGGGGGAGGTGTGGCAGTGGGCGGCCATCTTCTCCAGGGCGCCCGGGCGTTGGTGGCGGGCAATGACCCCGAAGAGGTCGAAGAGCACGATGCGGCGGCGGTCGGTGGACATACGGATTCCTCGGGGTCTCGGGGTGTTCGGGTCAGTGCCGGTCGGGCAGCGCGCGGGCGAGCGAGTCCAGTGCGGCCAGGCGGTCGGGGCCCGCCGGGGCGAGGACGACGCTGGTCGCGCCGGCCGCGTGGCGGGCGTCGATCGCCGCGCGGGCCTGGGCGGGGGTGCCGGCGATGCTGAGCGCACGGACCCATTCGGCGGGCATCGTCTTCGCGAAGTGTCCGGCATCGGCGCTCGCGGCACGGTGTGCGCGCAGCTCCTCGGCGAAGGGCAGCGGGTCGATGTGCGCGGCCCACTGCGGCTCGCCGACCGACTCCAGGGTCGCGCGGACCCGGGTCAGGGCTGCTTCCTCGTCGTCGTCCACGGCGGCGGCGTCGTAGACGACGATCTCCGGAGAGTTCGCGGCGGCGGGGCCCAGGTTGCGCAGGGAGGCGGTGATGTAGCCGGGGGCGGCGGGCTCGGCCAGGAGCAGTCCGTCGGCGACCTCGCCCGCGACCGCCTGCGACTTGGGGCCACGGACGCCCAGGATCACCGGGGGCACGGTGTCCGGGATCTCGGTGAGGACCACGCCCTCGCAGCGCACGTACCGGCCGTTCGCGGGGCCGGGCTCACCGGCGACGAGCAGCCGCAGCGCTCTCGCGTACTCCTTGATCAGCGTCAGGGGACTTTCGGGCCAGGACCCGACCTGGCGCATCCAGCCGGGCATGCCGTGGCCGATGCCCGCGATGACCCGGCCGGGGTGGAGCTGGGCGAGGGTGGCCAGTTCCATCGCGGCGAAGGCCACGTTGCGGGCGCCGGCGGGCATGATCCCGATGCCGACGGTGAGGTTCGTGGTGGAAGCCAGGACAGTGGCGGCCTGGGCGACACCGCCGCGCCAACCGAGGTCCTCCACCACCCAGACCTGGTCGAATCCCAGCTCCTCGGCACGCCGGACGTAAGGCAGCACCTCGCCGACGGGGAGATCGAGCGGCAGCATGACACCGACACGGCGGCGGGTGGACGGTGTGCGGGAATCGGACATCGGGGGCTCCTTCGGCGAGGCGGGTTTCCATCCCGGCCCTGGTGACCCGGGGAGGAGAGCTTGTGCGGCACGGTTGTCAGGGACCGTGCCGCACAAGCGGTCAGTGGCGGCAGGCCGCGGTCTCGGTGTGGCGGGTGTGGTCGGCTTCCGGTTCGGTTCGGCCTGTGGGGTCGGCGGCCGGTCCGGTCCGGGCGGTGCGGTCGGAGCCGGTGCGGTCGGAGCCGGTGCGCAGGACGCCGGCGCCCACGGCGGTGGTCGCGCACAGCAGGGTCAACAGCACGAAGGCGTGGTTGAGGGCGACGACGTGGGTCAGCCAGCCGATCACGGCGGGGCCGGCGAGCATGCCGACGTAGCCGAGTCCGGCGACGCGGGAGACACTGGCTCCGGCGGCGGAGGGGTCGGCGTGCCCGGCCGCGCTGAACAGCTGCGGGACGCAGCCGGACAGGCCCAGGCCGAACAGCGCCCAGCCGGTGAACGCGGCCCACATCCACGGGCCGAGGGCCACCAGGGTGATGCCGACGGCGGCCATGGCCGCGCCGTGGCGCAGGATGGCCAGGGAGCCGAACCGGGTGGCGAACCGGTCGGCGAGCAGTCGGCCGATGGTCATGGCCGCGGCGAAGGTGCCGTAGGCGAAGGCCGCCGTGCCTGCGGAGGCGCCCAGGACGTCCTTCAGGTGCAGGGCGCTCCAGTCGTTGGCGGCGCCCTCGCACAGCATGACCATCAGCGCCAGGACGGCCAGCAGCCAGACCCGGCCCGTGGTGCCGCGGCCCTCGACGGCCGGTGACGTTCCGGTCTCCTCGGTGGAGTCCGGGCCCTCGACGGCGGGAGCGGCGGGCAGCAGGGCGCGTGCCGTGGTCAGGGCGACCACGACGCCCGCGGCTCCCATGGCGGCCATGGCCGCGGCCGGGGGCAGGCCGGCGCTCGCCGCGCCCGCTCCTGCGAGCGCGGCGAGGACACCGCCGACGGAGAACGTGGCGTGGAAACCGGACATGACAGGTCGGCCGTACGCCTTCTCCACGTGCACGGCGTGGGCGTTCATGCTCACGTCCAGACAGCCGTTGCAGAAGCCGAAGACCAGCAGCGCGGCGGCCAGCGTCCACGGATCGTGGGCGAGACCGGGCAGGAACAGGGTCGTGCCGCAGAGCGCGCCGCCGACGGGCACCACAGTGCGGGCGCCGAGGCGATCGGTGAGCGGACCCGCCACCTGCATGCCCACGAAGGCCCCGAGTCCGAGCACCACCAGCAGGCCGCCGAGTGCGGCGTGGCTGATGCCCACGTGCTCCTCGATCGCCGGGATGTGCACCACCCAGGTGCCCAGCAGGGTGCCGTACAGGACGAAGTAGACATAGGTCGCCATGCGGGCGGCTCGCAGGGAACGTTCCATGCAGACCACCATAACGAACATTTGGAGTGTTTGAAAGTCGGGAGAATGAACAAGTTGATTGTTCGTTTCTTGGTGGTGTTCAATCGCGCTATGAGCAACGCAGACCGGCACGGGCTGATCGCGAAGGTCGTCAGGGACTCCGGGGCCGCCACGGTCCAGGAACTCGCGGAGCTGACCGGCGCCTCGGAGATGACCATCCGGCGCGACCTCGACACCCTCGCCGCCCAGGGCGTCCTCGAACGCGTCCGGGGCGGGGCACGCACCCTCCTGCTGCGGGGCGAGGAGCCCCCCTTCGCGCTGCGCGCCCGTGACGCGGTCGAGGCCAAACGCCGGATCGCCGCCGAGATCTGCGCGCTCGTCGCCGACGGCGAAAGCGTCCTGCTGGACAGCGGCACCACCTGCCTGGAGGTCGCCCGCCTCCTGCGCGAGCGGCCTGTCACCGTGATGCCCCTGTCCCTGCAGGCCATCCAGCTGTTCGCCGAGACGCCCGGCCCGGCCACGCTGGTCGTGCCCGGCGGGCAGCCCCGCGCCGGCGAAGGAGCGCTCACCGGCCCCCTCGCCCTCGCCTCCCTGGCCGCCCTGCGCTTCGACACCGCCGTCATCGGCTGCTGCGGGCTGACCGCGGCCGACGGCCTGACCGCCTACGACCTCGAGGACGCCGCGGTGAAGAAGGCGGGCATCGCCTCCGCCCGACGTGTCCTCGCGGCCGCCGACGGCAGCAAGCTCGGCCACACCGCGTACGCCTACGTCGGCCCCGCGACTCTCCTGCACACCCTCGTCACCGACGCCACCGCGGCCGCCGACGAGGTCGCCGCGCTCGAAGGCGGCGGCACCGTCGTCCGGACCGCCTGACCTCGCGCCCCGGCGTCAGCCCGCCGACGTCCGGATGAAGGAGGCGGCCCGCTCGCCGATCATGATGGCGGGGGCGTTCGTGTTCCCCGTGACGAGGGTCGGCATGATCGACGTGTCCGCCACGCGGACGTTCTCCAGCCCGTGCACCCGCAGTTCATGGTCGACGACCTTGCCCATCATGCAGGTGCCCGACGGGTGGTAGAAGGAGAACGACTGCGTGCGGATGAAGTCGTCGATGTGCTGGTCGCTGTCCGACAGCGGGGCGAGTCCGGCCTCGGCGGCCCCGCGCAGATCCGACCCCAGCAGGGACGTCAGCCGCTGTTCACGGGCGATGCGCATGCACAGCCGGACGCCCTCCCGCAGCCGCCGCCTGTCGTCGGGGTCGTCGAGGTAGTTGTGGAAGATGCGCGGCTTGGCGTAGGGGTGCGAGTGCCGCAGCCGTACCGAGCCGCGGCTCGCCGGCCGGGCGACATAGGGGCCGAACGACATTCCGGGCTCGAGCGGAGCGGCCAGACCCTCGCCCCGGACGATGCCCAGGGCGGCGTGGACCTGGATGTCCGGGGCGGGCACGTCGTCGCCGGAGCTGAAGAAGCCGCCGGTCTCGTTCCACGCCATCGGGCCGGTGCCCTGCTCGCGCAGGAGTCGCTCCTCCGCGGAGGTGTCCGGTCCCAGGAGGGGCTCGGCGTCGCTGAAGAAGCTGATGAAGCACCCGGTGTGGTCCTGCATGTTCCGGCCGACGTCAGGCAGGTCGTGCAGCGGGGTGATCCCTCCGGCGGTCAGTTCGTCGGCCGGACCGACGCCGGACTGGAGGAGCAGGTGGGGCGAGTTGTAGGCCCCGAGGGACAGCACGATCTCACGGTCGACCCGGATCGTCCGCACGGCTCCGAGGTGGTCGACCTCCAGGCCGGCGGCCCGCGAGCCCTCGAAGCTCAGGCGCAGGGCGGTCGTCGAGGGAAGCACGGTGAGGTTCGGGCGACCCGCGGCCGGCTCCAGGAACGCGATCGCGCTGCTGCACCGCAGGCCGTTCCGCTGCGTGACCTGGTGGTAGCCCACGCCCTCCTGGTCGGCCCCGTTGAAGTCCGCGTTGTACTTGTGGCCCGCGTCCTGGGCCGCCTCGACCCACGCCGTCAGCAGCGGGTGGACGGAGTTGGGGTTGCTGACGGTGAGGGGGCCGCCGACGCCGTGGAAGTCGTCGGCCCCGCGCTCGTTGTCCTCGGACTTCTTGAAGAACGGCAGGACGTCGTCGTACCCCCAGCCCGGATTGCCGAGCCGCTCCCACGTGTCGTAGTCGTAGCGATGCCCGCGGACGTACAGCATCGTGTTCATCGAGCTGGTGCCGCCGATGGCCCGGCCGCGGGGCAGGTAGGCGCGGCGGCCTCCGAGACGCGGCTCGGGTTCCGTCTCGAAGTCCCAGTCGAACGCGGTCTTGAGCTGCTGCGAGAACAGCGCGGGGATCTCGAAGAGGCGGCCCCGGGCCGGCGGTCCCGCCTCGATCAGCGCGACCGTGACATCCGGGTCCTCGGACAGCCGGGCCGCCACCGCGCAGCCGGCCGATCCGGCCCCGACGATGACGTAATCGTATGTTTCCCTGTCCATTTCGCCTCCAAGAGCTGCTTCCTGGGAGAGATTAGAGACGCGACGCATGCTCAGCACATGCACGAAGTGAGCAACTCGGGCGGCAGTCGTTACCCATTCCGTGCATGGGCTGTATTCGGGCCGCTGCTTAGGCTCTCTTCGAAATACCGCGGCAAAGAGGGGACCCCGACCCATGTCCGACCCGGTCCGTCATGACTACACGCCCCCGGCGCTCCGGCCCGATGCCCTCGTCTCAGCCGACGCCGCCGAGGAGATCAGCGCCGATGTGCTGATCATCGGCTCCGGCATGGGCGGATCCTCGCTGGCCTGGGCGCTGAAGGACTCCGGTCTCGACGTACTCGTCGTGGAGCGGGGCCATTTCCTCCCACGTGAACCCGAGAACTCACAGCCGACCGAGATGTACATCAAGGGCAGGTACAAAAACGCCGGCTACTGGTACGACGGCGGCAGCGGCAGACCGTTCGCGCCCGGCGTGTATTACTGGGTCGGCGGAAACACCCGTTTCTACGGCGCCATGCTGCCGCGTTTCCGGCGCAGCGACTTCACCGAGGTGGAACACCACGAGGGCGTGTCGCGCGCCTGGCCTTTCGGTTACGACGACCTGGAGCCCTTCTACACCGCCATGGAGGAGTTGCTCCAGGTGCACGGGCAGACCGGTGAGGACCCGACCGAGCCGCCCCGCTCCAAGCCGTACCCGTATCCGGCGCTCCGGCACGAACCGGAGATCGAGAGGTTCTCCCGGTCGCTGCGCAGGCAGGGCCTGCACCCGTTCCACACCCCGAACGCCCTGAACATCAGCACGCAGGCCGATCGTGCCGCCGTGACGACCGCCGACGGCTGTCCGGACGAGACCGGTATGAAGTCCGACGCCGAGAACCGGCTCCTTCTTCCCGCGCTGAGCGACGGCGTGAAGATCCTCACGGGTACGGAGATCACCCGCCTGATCACCTCGCCCGACGGCCGGAAGGTCGTCGCCGCCGAGGCACGGCACGCGGGCCGTGTCCTGCGGATCAACGCCAAGACCTTCGCCCTCGCCGGAGGCGCCGTCAACTCGGCCGCGCTGCTGCTGCGTTCGGGCGGCGACTCACACCCCCGGGGGCTCGGCAACTCGTCCGGGCTGCTGGGCCGCAACTACATGGTCCACAACAGCACGTTCTTCGTCGGAGTGAACCCGCTGCGGACCAACCCCACCAAGTGGCAGAAGACGCTCGGCCTGAACGACTTCTACGAAGCCGGACCGGGAACGCGCTTCCCGCTCGGGAACCTCCAGATGCTGGGCAAGCTGCAGGCCCCCATGCTCAAGCCCGCACGTCCGTGGGCACCGACGTGGGCCCTGAAGCTCATGGCGGCCAGGAGCCTCGACATCTACCTGACGACCGAGGACCTCCCGTCCCGGGACAACCGGGTACGCGTGGACGGCGACCGCATCCTCATCGACTGGACCCCGACCAACCTCGCGCCCCACCACGAACTCGTGCGCCGGGTGACCCGGGCGGTCCGCAGGTCCGGCTATCCGCTGATCTTCACCCAGCGCATGGGCATCGAGACCAACTCCCACATGTGCGGAACGGCCGTGGCGGGTCACGATCCGGCCCGGAGCGTGCTCGACCCCCTGTGCCGCAGCCATGACGTCGAGAACCTCTGGCTGGCCGACTCGTCGTTCTTCCCGTCCTCCGCGGCGCTCAACCCGGCCCTGACGATCGGCGCGAACGCGCTGCGGATCGCCCCGTCCCTGGCCAGGGCGACGAAGGGCTGACCTCGCGACGGCAAGGGCGGTCGGTCAGGTCCGCCGCAGTGTCGGCTTGCGCAGCAAGTCATGTCCCCGTACGGCCAGTTGCAGCCGCTGCTGGTGGCTGACCTGCGCGAGGTCGAGACCGAGGATCTCGGAGAGCCTGTCGAGGCGGTGGTAGAGGGTGCGCCGCTGGATGAAGAGCTCCTCCGCCGCCCGCGCCTTGTTGCCGCCGCAGTCGAGGAAGGTCCGCAGGGTGGGCAGCAGCGGGTTCTTCGCCAGTGCGTCGTGCTCCAGGAGCGGACCGAGCTCGTCCTCGACGTAACGCCTGAGCTCGGGACCCTCGGACAGGGCGACGAGGAGACGCAGGGCCCCCAGGTCGTCGAAGTGACGCACTTCCGTGGTCGAGGCGGCCGCCGCGACGGACGCGGGGCTGCGGCTCTGGCGCAGCGCCAGCGGAAGTGCCGCCGGCTCCACGACGCGGCTGATGCCGGCCCGTACCCCGTGATCGGCCAACAGGGGCCGAACCTGGTCCGCGTCGGTCCGGGTGGGCAGGCCCACGACCGCCACGTCGAAGTCCCCGGTGTCGCCCACGACGGCGGGCCAGCCGGCCTCCTGCAACAGACGGGCGAGGACGTGGTCCTTGACGGTCTCCTCGTCCCCCGCCCAAGCCGTGACGACGATCAGGTCCCGCCCGCGCAGGTCCTGGCCGAGCGCCAGGCCGAGGATCACGAACCGCTCTCCCGTGATGTCGCCGAGCAGCAGCCGGTTGAGCAGCGCCGTCTGGCGCTGGGAGGCACGGGCGCCGCTCTCCCGTTCGCTCAGCAGCGAGATCGCGATGGCCGCGGCGGCCCGCTCCAGCGTGCGCAGCTCGGGCGGGCTCGGCCGCTGTCCGCCGTGCAGGAGATGCAGCCAGCCCCATGACTCGCCCCGGAGCACCACAGGCTGGCGGGCGCATGGCGCGACCTCACGGAACGAGGCCGCCGGGGCGGTGGGCGCCCCGGGGTCCTGCGGCGCGAGCGAGGGATGGCGTTCGTGGATCGCCCGGGAGTGCGCGCTCCACTCGTCCACGACCCGGTCGGCCTCCGGCGTCGCGCCGCCGTACGCCAGCGTCTGATGGGCGACGTCCTCCAGCACCACGGGGTGCCCGGTGCGCCGGGCCAGCTCCCTGACCACGCCGACGTAGTCCTCGTCCGCCAGGAGCAGGTCCATGAACGCCTGGCTGGTGGCCTCCTCGGCGATCAGCTGCTTGACGCGCATCCCGACCAGCACCTCGTGGACCTGAGCAGAGGTCTCCACGAACGGGATCTCGTCGGCGAGTCCCACCAGGGGCAGGCCGACGGCCTCCGCCTCCTCGATCACCGCCTCCGGCATGGAGTCGAACATGCGCCCGGCCAGTTCGATGACGAGGACGGCCGCGTGGGCGTCCGCGAGCCGCCGGATGAAGGCACGCTGCTCGAACTCCGTCGCGCCCATGCCGAGGCCGGCCGTCAGCAGCATCTCCTGACCCGTGAGAAACCGGTGGATGTCCGGGATCTCCCCGGTGTGCACCCAGCGCACGGGACGGTCCAGATTCCGCTCCCCGGCATACACCCGCACGGTGGTGCGCGAGAACACCTCGAGTTCCAGCGCGGTGCGAACCGTCAGGACTTCAGCCATGAGCCACGACCTCGGTGTGTGCAGGACCGGCGGCCAATATTGCACACGTTGTGCCTGTCGTCACATCCCCCGTTTCCCCAGACTTCAGGGCAAGCCCGCAGGCACGACCCCTGCAAGGAGTGCAGAGTGTCAGCTCAACGCAAGACCATCAAGGCTCCTGTCGCCGTGAAGACGGCACGGACCAGCCGTCCGGAAATCGTCGAGACCGTCGCGGACGTGATCGCCGACGTACGGGCCAACGGAGACGCCGCCGTGCGCCGCTGGTCGCAGAAGTTCGACGACTGGGGTCCGGAGTCCTACCGGCTCGGACCCGACGAGATCGCCTCGGTCGTCTCCTCCGTCCCCGAGACCGTCCTCGACGACCTGCGCTTCGTCCAGAAGCAGGTCCGCGGCTTCGCACAGGCCCAGCGTGACTCCCTCACCGACTTCGAGGTGGAGACGCTGCCCGGAGTGTTCCTGGGGCAGCGCAACATCCCCATCGGCGCAGCCGGCGCCTACGTGCCCGGTGGGCGCTATCCCCTCACGGCGTCGGCTCACATGACCGTCCTGACGGCCAAGGTCGCCGGTGTCGGTCGGGTCGCCGCCACGACCCCGCCGGACCGGGGAGCCCCGCCGCCCGTCAGCATCGCCGCGATGCACCTGGCCGGGGCCGACGAGATCTACGTCATGGGCGGGGTCCAGGCCGTGGCCGCCCTGGCCCTGGGCACCGAGACGATCGACGCGGTCGACATGCTCGCGGGGCCCGGCAACGCCTACGTGGCGGAGGCCAAGCGCCAGCTCTTCGGCGAGGTCGGCATCGACCTCTTCGCCGGACCGACGGAGGTGCTGATCGTCGCCGACGGCACCGCGGACCCGTTCGTGGTGGCGACGGACCTGCTGTCCCAGGCCGAGCACGGACCCGACTCCCCGACGGTGCTCATCACGACGTCCGAGGAGGTGGGCACGCGGACCGTCGCCTGGGTGGACGAGCTGCTGCCCGGCCTGTCCACCGGAGAGGTCGCCGGCCGAGCCTGGCGCGACCACGGCGAGGTGATCGTCGTCCCCACCCTGGACGCCGCCTACGCACTCGCCGACGAGTACGCCAGCGAGCACGTCCAGATCCTCACCGCCGAGCCCCGCGAGGCCCTGCACCGGATGCGCAACTACGGCGCCCTGTTCCTCGGGGACAAGACGTGCGTCGCGTACGGCGACAAGGTCATCGGCACCAACCATGTGCTGCCCACCCTGGGCGCGGCCCGCTACACCGGCGGTCTCTGGGTCGGCAAGTACCTCAAGACCGTCACCTACCAGGAGATCAGGGACGCCGGGTCCAGTGCCCGGCTCGGCGAGATCTGCGGCAGGGCCTCGCGCATCGAGAACTTCGAGGGACACGCGCGCTCCGGTGACGTCCGCGCCGCGCGCTACGGATCGGCCCCGCTGGACTGGGCCGACCACGCCTTCGAGCAGAGCTGATCCGCGATGACGGATCGCGCCTTATGCCGGCCCGCTGAAGCGGCCCGGCAGCCGTTCGACAAGGAGCACGTCCCCCTCGACCCACGGAGATCGTCATGTCAGCCACCGACAACGAGGCGCACACCGCGCCTCCATCCACCCCCAGAAGCCCCTCCGCCGGGGCCGCGAGCCCCGTCTCCTCGGCCGCGGACGCGGAACTGCTCGCCGTACTGGGCTACGAGCAGAAGTTCGACCGGAAGGTCAGCCTGTGGGGCAACTTCGCCCTGGGCTTCGTGTACCTCTCGCCCCTCGTGGGTGTCGTGTCCCTCTTCGCGGTCGGTCTGGCGACGGCCGGGGGACCGTCCATCTTCTGGATAGGCATCGTCGGGGCCGGGCAGTTCCTGGTCGCGCTGGTCTTCGGTGAGGTCGTCTCGCAGTTCCCGCTCGCCGGCGGGCTGTACCAATGGGTGAGACGGCTGTGGAACGGGCGCTACGCGTGGTTCAACGCGTGGATCTACATCTGCACCATCACCATCGGTATCACCAGCACCGCGCTCTTCAGCTCGGACTTCCTGGCCAGCCTCTTCGCGGGAACAACCGACGCGCCCGGCATCAGCTCCACCCCCGCCCAGCGTCTGTGGATCGCGATCGGTATGACCGTCGTCTGCCTGATCTGCAACTGTTTCGGCACCAGGACCCTGGCTCTGATCTCGAAGATCGGACTCGCCGCGGAACTGATCGGCATCGTTCTCGTGGGCTTCTACCTGCTGATCTTCGAACGGCACAACTCCGTCTCGATCTTCTTCCAGACCAGCAGCTCCAACCACGACAACTACCTCGTGGCCTTCGTCGCCGCCTCGCTCGTCGGACTCTTCCTCTTCTACGGCTTCGAGGCGTGCGGCGAGATCGCTGAGGAGGTCCCCAATCCCTCCCGCAGCATCCCGCGGGCCATGCAGCTGACCGTGGCCGTCGGTGGAGTGGCCGCGCTCCTCGCGTTCGTCGGGTACGCGCTCGCCGCTCCCGACCTCGGCTCGATCCTCTCGGGCAAGGACACCAACCCGATCCCCTCGATCCTGCAGAGCTCGCTCGGCATCGTGGGGACGAAGGCGGTGCTCACGGTCATCATCACGTCCTTCATCGCCGGTGTGATGAGCCAGCAGGCCGCCGCCAGCCGGATCGTCTTCTCCTTCGCCCGCGACGACATGTTCCCGGGCTCCCGCGTCTTCTCGAAGATCTCCCGCAAGCACCGCGTCCCCATGAACGCGTTGCTGGCCGTGAACGTCGCGCCGCTGCTGATCTACGTGTTCGTCTACTTCTCGCCCGACTCCCTCACCAAGATCGTGTCGTTCCAGGTGCTGGCCGGATACGCGGCGTTCATGATGGTCGTACTGGCCGCTCTGCGGATGCGTCTCAAGGGCTGGCGTCCCGCCGGAGCCTGGACCCTCGGCCGCTGGGGCTTCGTGGTGAACGTGGCGGCCCTGGTGTACGGCGTGCTCGGGATGATCCTGCTCGCCCTGCCCACCGGCGGTGCGGGGACCTCGTTCGTGGACCAGTGGATCGCACTCGTCGGCTTCCTCCTGGTCTCGGCGGTGGGCCTGGTGTACCTGCTGACCATGAAGCCGGACCGCAAGTCCACCGCGCCGGAAGGCGACGCCATGGAGGTGGCCGAGCGCCTGCGCAGCCGCGCCGCTGTCCTTGAGAGCACGACCGGAGGGAACCCCGCATGACACGCGTCCTGTATCTGTACGGAGGCTGGCCGGGGCACAAGCCCTACCAGGTGGCCGAGGAATGGGCCCTGCCGATCTTCAAGAACCTCGGCTTCGACGTCGACGAGACCAACGACGTCTTCTCCCTCGACGCCGACCTCACCGGCTACGACCTCATCGCCCTCAACTGGAACAACGCCCTGCTGTCCGAGGGGCTGACCACAGCCCAGGAGTCGAACCTGCTGAGGGCGGTGGAGAACGGCACCGGGATCGCCGCCTGGCACGGCGCGGCCGCCGCGTTCCGCACCAGCCTCAAGTACCACTGGCTCCTCGGCGGCAGCTTCCTCGAACACCCCGCAGGCGAAGGCGTGAAATACCCCTACGAGGTCACCGTCACGGACACCGGCCATCCCGTCACCGCCGGGGTCAAGGACTTCCGGGTCGCCTCCGAGCAGTACTACATGTCCGTCGACCCCAACAACCACGTCCTGGCCGAGACCGCCTTCACCGGAGAACACCTGCCGTGGCTGGAGGGAAAGACGATCCCTCAGGCATGGACCCGCACCTGGGGCGAGGGCCGGGTCTTCTACAGCGCGGTCGGACACGACCTGGACGACCTCCAGAACCCGGACGTCACCCGCCTGTGCACCCAGGGCTTCGCCTGGGCCGCCCGTCAGAACGTCTGACCCCTGACTCCACCGTCCGACCCGAGCTGATCGGAAACCCACCATGCCCGTCCTCACCGGAGGCCAGATCGTCGCGCGGACCCTGCGCAACTACGGGGTCGACGTCGTAGCCGGCATCCCCGGCCACGGCATCTGGTCACTGACCGACGCCTTCCTCGACGACGAGTCCAGGATCCCCTTCATCCAGACCTTCCACGAGCAGAGCGCCGTCCACCTCGCCGACGGCTACTACCGCGTCACCGGCCGCCCGCAGGCCGCGGTGACCTCCATCGGCGCCGGCGCGAGCAACACCGTCATCGGCATGGGCACCGCGTTCACGGACTCCACCAGCGTGCTCGTGGTCACCGGCGGCCCGCCGACCCACATGCGCGGCCACGGACTGCTCCAGGAACTCGACCGCTACACGGCCAACGACTTCCCCAAAGTCGCCGAGGCCGTCAGCAAACGGCACTGGGTCGTCACCCGGGTCGAGGAACTCCCCTTCGTCCTGCACCGCTGTTTCAACTCCATGCTGACCGGCCGCCCGGGCCCCGTGCACCTCGAAGTCCCCATGGACGTACAGGCCGAGGCCGCGAACGTCGAACTCCACGACCTGGAGCGCCGTATCCCGGTGGGCCGCCAGCACCCCGACCCGGAAGCCGTGGACCGCGCGGTCGACGTGCTGCGCGCGGCCACCCGGCCGGTCATCGTGGTCGGCGGCGGTGCGATCACCTCCGAGGCCTCCGACCAGGTCCTCGCGCTCGCCGAGAAGTGGCAGATCCCGGTCGTCACCACGTGGAACGGCAAGAGCGCCTTCCCCGAGGACCACGAGCTGTTCGCCGGCAGCGTCGGCCAGACCGGCACGATGACCGGCAACGCGATCGCCAGCTCAGCCGACGTCGTCATCTCGATCGGCTGCCGCTTCACCGACTGGTCCGCCTCCAGCTACGCCAAGGGCATCAGCTTCTCGATCCCGCCCGCGAAGCTCATCCACATCGACATCGACCCGCACGAGATCGGCAAGAACTACCCCGCCGAGGTGGGCATCGTCGCGGACGCCCAGCGGGCCGTGGCCGCCATCGTCGACTCCCTGCCCTCCCAGGGCGCCGACCGCTCCGAGTACCTCGCCGAACTCGCAAGCCTCAAGCGGGACTGGGAGGAGAAGCTCGCCGGCCGCCGCGACAGCGACCGCTTCCCGTTCACCTCACAGCGTCCGCTCGGCGCCCTGCGCAACGTGCTCCCGCGTGACGCGATCATCGTCGCGGGCTCGGGCAACACCCAGGGTGCGGTCAAGCAGACCTTCCCGGTCTACTCGCCGCGCACCCACCTCACCTCCGGCGGCTTCTCCTCCATGGGCTGGGCGATCCCGGCCGCCGTCGGCGCCAAGCTGGCCCGGCCGGAGAGCCCGGTCGTGTGCGTCCTCGGCGA
Organism: Streptomyces sp. SAS_272; assembly: GCF_052543235.1. Lineage (NCBI taxonomy): Bacteria > Bacillati > Actinomycetota > Actinomycetes > Kitasatosporales > Streptomycetaceae > Streptomyces > Streptomyces sp. SAS_272. Next base: position 137,806 of record NZ_JBMNDR010000001.1, read on the forward strand.
CGGCGACTTCCTGATGACCTCCCAGGAGATCGCCCTGAGCGTCACCGCCGGCGCACCGGTGATCTTCGTCGTCCAGAACAACGCGGGTTACATGTCGATCCGCGGCGGCCAGCGCAAGCAGACCTCGCGCCACATCGGCACCGAGTTCTCGCACCCCGACGGATCGCCGTACAGCCCCGACTTCGCGGCCATGGGCCGGGCCTTCGGGATCGAGTCGTGGAAGGTGAACGACGCCGCCTCCCTGGAGCCGACGCTGCGCAAGGCGGTCCAGTCCGGGGCCCCCGCCTTGATCGAGGTCCCCACGGACCGCGACGCCGCGGGCCCCTGGGTCCCCGGCTGGTGGGACTTCCCGATCCCGGCGTACATCACGGACGAGCGACAGGAGGAGTACAGCCGTACTCGGGCCACCGAGCAGCACCTCTGACGGTTGGCCCGCTGGTTGCCGGCGGCCGTGGCTCATGGCCGGGTCGACCGACCGTGCGGTCACCGCGACGGCACATGTCGACGATCCCGGCCTTGCCGCAGTGCACAGTCCGAGCAGCCGGCCGGCCTCGTCACCGAACGGGAGCGTCACGCCGGAGAGCTGCTGCGCCGGTGTGCGCTCTCCTCCAGCGCAGCCCGGACGCAGGGGGCCGCGTCCGGCCTGGACATCTGCCTCCATGTCGTACGCAAGGACCACGGCAGCGAGCTCGCCAACCGGGTGGCGCGGCGCTGCGTCGTACCGCCGTGGCGGGAGGGCGGCCAGGCGCAGTACATCGAGCAGCCCGTGCCCGACCCGTCCTCGGCGGGAACGGCGGCGACCCGGCAGTGGGCCCTGGAACGCCTCGACGAGCCGCTGACGCTCGCGGATCTGGCCGGGCACGCGCGGATGAGCGCACGGACCTTCGCACGCCGCTTCCAGGAGGAGACCGGCACCAGCCCCGGACGCTGGTTCATCCAGCAACGGGTCCACCGGGCACGGCAGTTGCTCGAGTCCAGCGATCTGTCCGTGGACCAGATCGCCGGCGAGGTGGGCTTCGCGACGGGAGCCTCGCTGCGACAGCATCTGCACGCGGCGATCGGGGTGTCCCCGCTGGCATACCGCCGTACGTTCCGTACGGCGCCGACGGGCCCGGGTCCCCTGTGAGCCAGGCCCCGAAACCGGGTCCTGGGCGTCCGGGTCCTGGGCGTCCAGGACCTGTGCTTCCGGGTCCTGGGCGGCATCGGGCCGGTCGTGGGGGCATACCCCGCCGGGCTCCGTGCCGGCGGGGTACGGCTGCCGCTCGGCGGTCACCGTGCCTGTCGGCGTGGGCGTCGGCGACCGTCTCGCGGCGGATGTGCGGTCAGCGGTCGAGGAAGGTGTTCACCTCGGTGCCGAACTTGACGGCGTACTGGTAGAGGAACCCGTGGCCGGCGTCCGGGTAGATGTGCAACCGGGCGTCGGGGAGGTGCTCGGACAGCAGGCGGGAGTTCTCGACGGGCATCAGGATGTCGCTCTCGCCGTCGGCGACCAGGACGGGCTGGAAGAGGGACTTCAGGCGGACCAGCTTGGACTTGTCGGTGATGCCCCACTCGGACCACGCGGTGAGCTGGTGATCGCGGGTGGCGAGGCTGGTGGGGGCGTCGGGGCCGGTGGTGCGCTGCCCGAGGCGTTGCAGGAACTCCTTCCCCGCGGCCTGGCTGGTGGGGGTGTTCTTGAAGAAAAGGAAGAGGTAGTCCTCGGGGCCGGGGTTGTCCTTCAGGCTGTGCCGCAGGATGTCGGGGTCGGTGGCGCGCTGGTCCACTCCGCCCAGGACGCCGGCGCCTCCATGGAGCAGGTCGCCGAGGCGGCGGGACCCGCCCGGATCACCGTTCACCGCCGGTTCGCGAACCGGCAGGCACTGCTGGAGGCACTCGCCGTCTCCGCGAAGCGGCAGCTCGTCGACGCCCTCGAGGAAGCCCGGCCGCAGGCCGCTCCCGCACTCGTGGCGCTGCACCGAGTGACGGCGAACGTCCTCCGCGTCAAGAACACCTGGCGCTTCACCCTCCGTCACGCCACGGCTCACACCCCCGCAGCCGCCGCCCTCCGCGAGGAGATCGACACCCACACCGTCGACCTCATGAACCGGGCGCAGCGCGAGGGGCTGATCGCCTCGGATGCAGACCTGGCGTGGACGCGGCAGGTGTACTACGCCCTCCTCGGCGAAGCCGTCGACAGGCCCGGCGCGGAGCAGGACCCTGCCGCACAGGATCCGGACGCAATGGCCACGCTCGTCATCGACGCACTCCTGCACGGCGCGGGCCCCGCGGCTGAGTCGTGCGGTCGGAGCCTTGGGAGCGTTGCCGGCCGACGAGGGAGGGGAGGGGGACGGTCGTGGCCTCGTCGGCCGCGTAGGCGGCCGGGGTGGGACCGCGGCTTCGATCAGTCCGTCTTCGTCGACGGCGGCGAGGTCGGGGAGAGGGCCTGTTCGGCCCAGATGGTCTTGCCGGTGTACGTCTGTCGAGTGCCCCAGCCCTGGGTGAGCTGAGCGACGAGGAGCAGGCCGCGGCCGCCTTCGTCGAAGGTGCGCGCCCGGCGCAGATGGGGACTGGTGTTGCTGGCGTCGGAGACCTCGCAGATGAGGTTGCGGTCGCGGATGAGCCGGAGCTGAATGGGGGCGCCGCCGTAACGGATGGCGTTGGTGACGAGTTCGCTGACCACCAGTTCGGTGACGAAGGCGGCCTCGTCCAGGCCCCAGGCGGCCAGCTGCCGGGTGGCGTCCTTGCGGGTCCGGGCGACCGCTGAGGGATCGGGCGGCACGTCCCAGGTGGCGACATGGGCCGCGTCCAGGGCGCGGGTGCGGGCCATCAGCAGCGCCACGTCATCGGCGGGGTGGTCCGGGAGAAGCGTTCGGAGCACGGTGTCGCAGGTGCTCTCCAGGGAGGGCGCCGGCCGGGCCAGCACCTTGCGCAGTGCGTCGAGACCTTCGTCGATGTCGCGGCCGCGGGCCTCGATGAGGCCGTCGGTGTACAGCGCGAGGATGCTTCCCTCGGGCAGCTCGATCTCGGTGACCTCGAAGGGCAGGCCGCCCAGCCCCAGCGGCGGGCCCGCAGGAATGTCCGGGAACACGACGGCGCCGTCCGGGGTCGCCAGCGCGGGCACGGGGTGGCCCGCGCGAGCCATGGCGCAGCGCCGGGAGACCGGGTCGTAGACGGCGTACAGGCAGGTCGCGCCGATGTCGCCGACGACGCCGTTCGCGCTTTCGGCCTCGGCGGACAGGTGGATGACCATGTCGTCGAGGTGGGTCAGCAGCTCGTCGGGCGGAAGGTCGACGTCGGCGAGGGTGCGTACGGCGGTACGCAGTCGTCCCATGGCGGCCGAGGCCTGGATGCCGTGGCCGACGACGTCGCCGACGACGAGCGCGACCCGGGCGCCGGACAGCGGGATCACGTCGAACCAGTCGCCGCCGACGCCGGCTTGCGCACTGGCGGGGAGGTAGCGGGAGGCGACGTCGACGGCGGCCTGCGGGGGCAGCCGCTGCGGCAGGAGGCTGCTCTGAAGAGTGAGGGAGTTGCGGCGCTCGCGGCTGTAGCGGCGGGCGTTGTCGATGCAGACGGCGGCCCTGGCGGTGATCTCCTCGCCCAGGAGCAGGTCGTCCTGCGCGAAGGGCTCCGGGTGCCGGTGGCGGGAGAAGGTGGCCACGCCGAGGGTGATGCTGCGGGCGCGCATCGGCACGGCCAGCACGGAGTGGAAGCCGTAGTGGCGCATCCGCTCGGCCCGGTCCGGGGTCTGGCTCGCCACCCGGTCCATCGCGGAAGCCGTCACGTTCTCGATCAGCGGCCGGCCGGTGGTCAGGCACCTGGCCGCGGTCGAATCGTCGGGGTACGCGGCCACGGTTCCGCGTTCCACCACGACCTCGGGGCAGCCCTCCAGGACGGACTGGTAGGCGACGCGGCGCAGCATGACGGGGCTGGGCGGCGAGCCGGCGCGCGGATCGTCGCCGCCCTCGATGGCGGGAAGCAGGTCGACGGTGACGAAGTCCGCCAGTTGGGGGATGGCCACGTCGGCGAGTTCCTGCGCGGTCCGGGCGAGGTCCAGGGTGCTGCCGATGCGGATGCTGGCCTCGTTGAGCAGGGCCAGGCGCCCTCGGGCCAGGTACTCCTCGGTCACGTCGTAAGCGGAGAGGAGCACTCCCCGTATCGTTCCCTCGGCGTCCCGCACGGGGGTGAGGAGGGTCGTCCAGACGCTCTCGCTCTCATGGCCCGCCAGGTGCAGGGACTGCTGCAGATGCTGCTGTTCGCCGGTCTCCAGCGCCCGCCGCATGCACTGTTCCGTCCGGTCGCTCTCCGGGTCGACCACGATCTCCGATACGCGCAGCCCCTGCATCGCCGCTTCGGGCAGACCGATCACCAGCTCCATGTTCGCGTTCGCCCGCCGTAGCCGCAGGCCGGTGTCGTAGAGCGCCGTCGTCATCGGGGACCGGGTGAACGCCCACGTCACCAGCGCTTCGTCGGGGAGCGGCGACGCCGGCCGGGCCAGGGGGGAGACCAGGAGCCACTCGCCGCGACCCGTCTTTTCGCCGTCGGGCTCCCGGCGGTGGGCCAGCAGGTTCACTGCGAGGCGGTGGCCGTCCCGGTGCCGGAGAGTCGCCGTCCCGTTCCACCTCGGCAGCGTGTTCAGCGAACGAAGCGTCTCGGCGGGCGGCTCCCCTGCGAGCAGCGACGCCGCGGGCCGGCCGATGACCTCCGTGGACGGGTATCCGAGCAGCTGCCGCGCTCCCTCGCTCCACCCGGTCACGATGCCGTGCGCGTCCACGCGGGCTCCGGCGGTGGCCGACTCGTCGATGGGGTCGTCCGGCCGCCACGCCGCCCGGTCGCCGCCGGCGGTGTCAGAACCCGTCATCGCGTTCATCCGCCCTCACTTCGGTCTTTCCACCGTGCGTCCCGGCCCGGCCACGAGCAACCTACGGGGAGATGGTCGGACATATATGCTCGATAAGGGCGTTAAACCTAAAAGATAGACCAATCCACCGGGGCTGGAGGGTCGTGCCATGACCGTCACCGACGACGAGACGTGGCCGGACGCGGCCGAATGGACCGGGAAGATCTACAGCGGCGGTTGGCGGCAGCCCGAGGGCGGTGTTCAGCCGGTGAACGAACCCGCCACGGGGGAGCGGCTGGCCGAGGTGGGCGTCGCAGCGCCCGCGGATGTCGCCCGGGCCGGGACCCAGGCCGCCCGAGCCCAGCGGGCCTGGGCCGCGACGGCGCCCCAGGAGCGCGCCGAGGTCCTGCTCTGCGCCGCCCGGGCACTGCGCGACAACCGCGGAGCGATCCGCGAGTGGATCGTCAGGGAGTCCGGAGGCGTCCCGGCGAAGGGCGACTACGAGATCGCGGCCGGACTCAGCCAGCTTGCGCAGGCCGCCGGTCTGGCGTCGCTGCCCCGCGGCGAGATCCTGAGCCCGCCTGCGCCCGCCCAGACCAGTTACGCCTGGCGGGTACCCCTGGGGGTGGTCGGCGTCATCAACCCCTGGAACGCCCCCCTGCTGTTCGCCATGCGGGCCCTGGCGCCCGCGCTGGTGCTGGGCAACGCCGTTCTGCTCAAGCCCGACCCCCATACGCCGGTGTCCGGCGGTGTCGTCGTGGCGCGGCTGTTCGAGGAGGCCGGACTGCCCGAGGGGCTGCTCCACGTCCTGCCCGGAGGCACCGGCACCGGTGAGGCGGTCGTGGCCGATCCCCATGTCGCCATGGTCGTCTTCACCGGCTCCACCGCGGCGGGACGGGCGGTCGCGCGCGCCGCGGGCGACGGGCTCAAGCGGGTGGCCCTGGAACTGGGCGGCAAGAACTCGATCGTCGTGCTCGACGACGCGGACATCGACTCCGCGGCGGCGGCCGGGGCGATGAGCTCCTTCGGCTATCAAGGGCAGGCCTGCGTCACCGCCGGACGTCATCTGGTGCACGCCGACGTCGTGGAGTCCTACACGCAGGCGCTGATCAGGCAGGCCGACGAGCTGCGGGTCGGCGACCCGCGCGAGGAGGGCGTGGCCCTCGGCCCGGTGATCAGCGAGCGCCAGGCCGCGAGGATCGAACGCATCGTGGACGAGAGCGTGGCCGCCGGTGCACGGGTGCTGGCGGGCGGACGCCGCGACGGGCTGTTCTACCCGCCCACCGTCGTGGACCGCGTCGAGCGGACCATGCCCGCCTTCACCGAGGAGATCTTCGGGCCGGTCGCGCCCGTCGTCGCGTTCCGTACCGACCATGAGGCCGTCGAGATCGCCAACGACACCGAATACGGCCTCACAGCGGCTGTGCACTCCGGTTCGACGGCGAGGGCCGCGGCCGTCGCCGAGCAGTTGCGCACCGGCATGGTGCACCTCAACGACGTCTCCGCCAAGGATGCCGCGAACGCCCCCTTCGGCGGGATGGGAGCGTCGGGCAACGGCTCCCGCATCGGCGGCACCGCCAACCTGGAGCAGTTCACCCAGTGGCGCTGGATGACGGTCCCGGGCTCCGTGTGACTGCGGGACCTCGGCAGGCCGTGGAGACCGGAGGCCCCGACGGCCTGTGCGGCCCGACGGCCTGTGCGGCCCGACGGCCTGTGCGGTCCGTACGGCCCGTGCGGGCTGCACGGACCGCACGGACCGCACGAAGGGTCCCCCCGACCCGACCCGACCCGACCCGACCCCCGACCCGACCCGGCCCGGCCCGGCCCGACCGCCCGACCGCCCCTTACGGACTCAGCCGGCGCCCTCGGGCAGTGGTTCGTCCAGGACCGGCCCACCCGGAACGGTTCGGTCCTAGGCGCGGGCCGCCCGCACCGCATGTCGGTTCCGGCACCCGATCTCGGCGGCGAGCCGGGCAGGCAGGCTGCCGCAGATGCCTGCCCGGCTCCGACACCGCTCGAGATCACGCCGCTGCAGGAGCCGCTCCGCGGTGTGCGACCTGGTGACGGGAGCTCACCAGGCGGTGTCGCCGCAGGCGCCGGCCCCGGTGCTGTAGTTGTGGACGCAGACCCGCGAGCCGGCGTTGGCGCCGTTCCAGTGGAAGCCGGTCGAGGCGCTGGTGTTGATCACCTCGTAGCCGTCGGACACGGACTTGTAGTCGTACGAGCCGATGACCTTGCGCTCCAGCCACATGACGCAGTCCGCACCGTTCCAGGACTGCACGAGCCCCTGGACGTAGCCGTCGGTGGACCTGCGGTTCATCCAGCCCTTGCAGCTCCCGACCGTGACGTCCTTGCCGGAGATGTAGTCGATGGACTGGACGCCGGCGGAGGACCTGGGCGTCGCAGCCTGGGCCTGGCTGATGCCGCCCAGCGAGGCGGCCAGGGCCACGCCCGAGAGGAGCGCGCCCGTCCGTACGGCCCACTTCACGCTTGTCGCTTCGTCGGCTCCTGTGCGATTACGCATGGTGTCTCCTAGGTTCGTCGGCCCGATTGCGAGGACGAGACCAAGGTGCGCGGCCGACCCTCGGCGAACCTTGGACAAACGTTGAATGGGCTGATCGAAGGTGTTGTGCCAGGGTGGCGACGTGAGACTCGGGGGCGTGCTGTGACGGTTGAGTTCGAATTGCTCGGCACTGTCGAGGCGCGTGCGGACGGCCGCGTCATCGATCTGGGCCATGCCCGGCAGCGGTGTGTCCTCGCCGTGCTGCTGGCGGACGCCAACCGCGTCGTTTCGGTGGACCGGCTCGTCGAGCGCGTCTGGGCCGACCGTCATCCGCAGCGGGTCCGCAACACGCTCTACGGCTACCTCTCCCGTCTGCGGCGCGCCCTGGCCGTCTCCGAAGGGGTGGACATCGTCCGGCGATCCGGCGGCTACGTCCTCGACGTCGAGGCGAGCGCAGTGGACCTCCACCGGTTCCGCGACGTCGCCGCGCGGGCCCGCGAGGCCGTGCGCAACGAGCAGGACGAGCAGGCTGCGACCCTGTTCGGGCAGGCACTCGGGCTCTGGCGGGGGGCCGCCTGCGCGGGTCTGGACACCCCCTGGATCAACGCCCTCCGTGACGCCGTGGAACAGGAACGCACTGCCGCCGAACTGGACCACACCGACGTTCGGCTCCGCTGCGGTCACCACACCGGACTGCCGGCCGAGTTATCCCCCCGGGTCGAGGCCCACCCACTGGACGAACGACTGGCCGGTCAGTACATCCTCGCCCTGTACCGCTGCGGTCGCCCGGCCGATGCCCTCAACCACTACGAGCGGACCAGGCTCCTGCTCGCCGAAGAGCTCGGCTGTGACCCCAGCCTCCCGCTGAAACGACTTCACCAGCAGATCCTCGCCTGCGATCCCGCACTGAACGTCCAGGCCGCCCGCCTCGCCGTCAGACATACGCCGGGATCGGCGCCCGCCCTCTCGCCGCGCCCGTCACCCGCGCCCGCCGCACGGGACGGCGGCGTCCTGCCCGGTCCGCCGACCCCGCGGCCGACCCGGACGAGCGGTCGTCTGATCGGGCGGGCAGCGGAGTTGACGGTCCTCGACCGTGCGATCGAGGACGCCCTGGCCGGTGCGCCGGGGGTGGTGGAGGTGGTCGGGGAACCGGGCATCGGAAAGACACGGCTGCTCGCCGAACTCGGCGAGCGTGCGGGACGGCGCGGCTTCGTGACCCTGGCCGGACGCAGCGTGGAGTTCGACCGGGCTCCGTACGGTGCGTTCGTGGACGCGTTGGACGACCACCTCGCCAGTGTGGACTTCCACCGGCTCCGGCAGGTCGGATCGTCTTTTGGCGCGTTCGCTCTGCTGAGCACGGTCTTCCCCGCACTCTGTGATCGTTTCCCGGCCGGGCCGGAGCCGGTGACGGCGGAACGTTACTGGTTGCACCGGGCGGTGCGGACGATGCTGGAGACGCTGAGTGCCGCCGGCGGGCTCGTGCTCAGCCTGGACGACCTGCAGTGGACGGACGACGGTACAGCCGAGCTGATCGACCATCTGGTACGGCACCCGCCGCGAACGCCGCTGCTGCTCGCCCTCGCCTACCGTCCCCGACAGGCGCCGCCACGACTGGCCGCGGCGCTGGCCCGGGCAGGAGCGGAGGGACGAGCGGCCAGGGTCGAGTTGGGTCCGCTGTCCCCGGCGGAGGGAGCGGAACTGTGCGGGGCCAGGGCAGATCACTGGCGCTTCCGACGACTGTACGAGGCCGGCGGCGGCAACCCGTTCTACCTGGAGGCGCTGACCCGAAGCGCAGCGAACGGAAGCCCGCCGGCGGCCCAGGTCGTCCCGGCGCCCGTCGCCGACGATCTGCCTCCGTCGGTGCGGGCCGCACTGCTGGAGGAGCTGGGCGGTCTGTCGGCCACAGGGCGGGTCTGTGCGCAGGCGGCCGCGGTGCTCGGCGACTCTTTCGACGCCGACATGGTGGCAGTCGTGGCACAGACCGGTGAGGCACAGGCACTTGCCGCCCTGGACGAGGTCGCGGAGCGGGACCTCATACGCCAGATCGGCTCCGCGCGCCAATTCCGGTTCCGCCATCCGCTGGTGCGGGCGGCGGTGTACCAGGGTGCGGGCGCCGGTTGGCGGATCGAGGCGCACACGCGGGCCGCGCACGGCCTGGCGCTGCACGGCGCGCCGCTGACCGCCCAGGCGTCGCACATCCAGCGTTCGGCGCGAGTCGGAGACGAACACGCCGTCGACGTGCTGGTTCGGGCCGCCCGCCAGATGATGACGATCGCACCGGCCACTGCCGCGCATTGGACGCAGGAAGCCTTGCGATTGCTCGGCGAGCAGAGCCGACTGCGGCCGGAACTGTGGCTCCAGCAGGCCACCGCGCTGGGCATGGCCGGACGGCTGCGGGAAAGCCGTGACATCCTGCGCACCGCCGCGTCCCTCCTGCCCGCGCGAGCACGGGGCCGACGGGCCCAGGTGATCGCCCTCCGGGCCACCATGGAGTGGGCGCTCGGCCGGTACGAAAAGGCCACCGCTCTCCTGCTGCGGGAGTTGGCGGACCACGACGGCCGGGTGGAGCCGGAAACCGTCACCCTCGAGTTGGGGGTCGCGGTGGTGGCGCTCCGTACGCACGACTTCTCCACGGCCGTCGACTGGGGCGAACGCGCGTTGCACTCCGCTGAACGTGTCGGCGACCCGCTGCAGACCACCGCGGTTCGCGCTCTCCTGGCACTGGCGCATACGTCGACCGGCGACGCCCGGTCCACCGACTACCTCGACCGTGTGGTGGAAGCAGTCGACGACACCGAGGACCAGCGACTGGCCGGGCGACTGGACACGCTCGTCATGACGGGCTGGGCGGAGATGCTCCAGGAACGCTACGACCCCGCGCTGCGCCATCTCGGCCGAGGCCTGGAATTGTCCCGTCGCACCGGTCAGAGCCTCGTGCTCGCCGATCTGCTCGCGGCCTCCGCCTACGCCCTGATGTGGCTCGGGCGCCTGGACGAGGCGGCGACCTACGCCGAAGACGCCCTGGAGGCGGCGTCGCTCGTCGGCAGCAGCGAGCCGCGCTCGTTGGCCGAGGCGGTGAGCGCGGCGGTCTCGTTGTGGCGGGGAGACTTCGCCGGAGCACTGAAGATCTGTGAGGAGTCACTCGCCACGGCCGGGCCCACGGCGGGCGCGCGCCGGTCGGCGATCGTCGGGATGCTCGGCCACACGCTGTTGCTCAACGGTGATCCGCAAGGCTGTGTCAGCAAGGTGCTCGAAGCGGGCGGCGGTCCGCACCTGTCCCGGTTCGAAGCCATGGTCCGTCCGATGTGGTTCCGGCTGCTGACCGGGGCGGAACTGGCTCTGGGGGACGTGGCAGCCGCCGAGGCGTGGGCCGACCGCGCAGCGGCCGCCTGCGCAGTCCCTGACGGGCCGTCCGGTCGGCGCGGGTTCGTGTTGCTGGCCCGCGCGGAGGTACAACTCGCCCGGCAGAACCCGGCAGCGGGCCCGACCGCGTGCCGGGCCGCTGCCGAGTTCCGCGCGGCCCGGATGCCCCTCAACGAGGCCATGGCCCGCCTGACGGCAGGTACCGCGCTGTCTGCCTCCGGCCGTGAGGCCGAAGGACTCGCGCAGTTGGAACAGGTGAAGGCCCTGTCGGTTGCCTGCGGGGCCCTCGCCGTGTCCCAAATGGCTGATCACGAACACCGGCGAATCGCGTCGACGGGACAGGACGGGGCACGGTGACTGATCACCCCGGGGACCGGCAGGCCGTCCACCGGGGAGCCCTGTCCCCTGGTACGGCTCGAAAACCGCGGGGGAGCGGCAGGCTACGTCCCCCGCGAGCAGCTCGCGGAGCCGGTCCCGGTCCGGCTCCGCGACGGTCTGATGCGATGCGTCAGGCAGGCTGGGCGGCGGAGTGCGCCTCCGGGGCGGGGGCGGGGGCGGGGCTCGGGGGCTCGGAGGGGTGGGGGTAGGAGGCCGACCGGTGCTGGAAGGAGAGGATCTTCGGGTTCAGGACGACGCCGTCGAGGATCTCGATGGCCTTGCCGACCGTGGCGTCGGCCGCCCAGGCCGCAGGGCCGCTCATGACCTTGCGCAGATAGGGCAGGAGTGCCTCGCTGATCTCCCACGTGGCCGAGTTCCACAGGTGGGACGGACTGTGGTCCACCGCGTAGTAGTGGCAGCCCGGCCCCACCGTGGGCATCGGCTCGCCGAAGGTGGTCGGACGGGCCCACGCGAAGCCCATGCCCGCGTCGCAGGCGACGTCGATGAAGAAGGTGCCCGACCGGAACAGGGCGAGTTCCTCGTCGTCGACGAAGGTCAGCGGCGCGTCGGTGTCCTGCCGGACGCAGTTGACGATGATGTCGAACCCGCTGAGGTACTCCGCGAGCGGCACGGGGCCGGCCGGGGTGAGTGCGCGCAGGCGCGACGGATCGTCCTCGTCCTCCTCGAAGTGGCTCATCACGACCGACGGCATCGGCGAGGCCACGGCCGCCGCGGCGCGTTGGGTGAGCACGGTGACGTCGGAGACCCCCATGGCGCCCAGGCCCGTGACCGCTCCGCGCGCCGTGGCGCCGAAGCTGATGACCACGGCGCGCAGACGTCGCCCGTAGCTGCCGGTCAGGCCGCCGAGCTGCAGGGCGTGCAGCACCGAGCAGTAGCCTGCGAGCTCGTTGTTCTTGTGGAACACATGGACGCTGAAAGCGCCTGTGGACGTCCAGTGGTTCATGGCCTCCCAGGCGATGAAGGTCAGCCGTCGGTCGATGCCGGACTGGGTCATCGTCTCGTCCTGCACACAGTGCGGCCATCCCCACAGCACCTGGCCCTCGCGCAGGTCGGCGACGTCGTCGTGCGTGGGTTTGGGCAGCAACAACACGTCGCACTCGGCGAGGAGTCGCTCGCGGGAGCGCAGGCCCGCCACGAGCGGTCCGAGCGCGTCGTCGGCGAAGCCGAACCGTTCGCCGTAGCCCTGTTCGAGGAAGATCCTCTCGCGTACGTCCGGGGCGATCCGGTCGAGGTGGGCGGGGTGCAACGGCAGGCGGAACTCGTTCTCCTTGCGGGAGGAGGCGAGCACTCCGAGACTCATCAGGCTCATACGCTTCCTCGTCATTTCGTTCGCTGCGCTCTTGGCGTGCTCGTCGTGGCTGACCGGGCTCCGGGTCAAGAGCGGTCGGGCCGGTGCCCGAGGACGCGATCGGCCAGCGGGAGGGGCGTCTCGTCCAGACCGTCGACCGACCCGCTCGCGATGCGTGCGCACGTTCCGCGGCAGGCGAGGAGCTGCTTGTCGGCATGGTGTGAAACCACCACCGCCTCCGTGTCGGGTGCGTTGCGGTAGTCGGTGGCGCAGATGAGACAGGCCAGTCCGGAGAGGACTTCCGCGGTCGGTTCGGGACGGCCGCGACGGCGGCCGGAAATCGAGTCCTGTGAATACATGCGTCTCGCATCCTCTTGATCGGTTCAGAGCCGTGCTGATCGGTTCGAACGTGCCGACCGGTCCAGGGCCGTGCGAGATGCCGGAACACCTCGGGGTGTCCCGGAAACCGGGAGATCCGCTACCGCGCTGCGCGGGACCGGGTACGGAAGACGGCGTGAGATGGCGAGCCAGGAGTCATGGTGCGGCTCATTTCCGGCCGGATCCGAGGTGACGCCGGCCTGTGCCGATGCCCGAGGGCGGCGGCCCGAGGGCGACGCCGAAACCGATGACGGCGTGCGAGGTGCGCTCGGTGCCGCAACCGTACTCCCTCCGCACCCGGCGTGTGCCGGGACGCCGGACCCCGGAGGCGACTCGCCGGGGCGTCACCGAGCCCTCGCGGGTTCTCCGGACGGGCATCGGGGAGCGGCAGGGAACACGGAGGGACCGCGAGGACGGGAACCTCGGGTGTCCGCGCGGCGGCCCTCCGCTCCGCGTCCGAGGCGCGTCCGCCCTCGCCCGGATCGCTGTACCTTTTCCGGCGAATGCTGACCTAGGGTCCCATGGTTCCCTGGTCATCCCGTTATCGACGGAATGATTCGTGCGGGACGAGGGCCGTCGAGGCGGGTGGCGTTGCCTTCGGATGACGGCAATGTTGCCTGAACCCTTGACGTGCCCGCTCCGGCTGCGTAGATATGTCTGCGCAGTCATGTCAGCGCAGTCATACACCGAACGGACCGCGTTGCCCGACTGTCGGAGATCAGGAGAGACCCATGGCACGACTCGCAGGCCGCAGCACCGGCACCGCACCACGCAGCATCGACGTGGCGCGGCTGGCGGGCGTCTCGCAGAAGACGGTGTCCAGGGTCATGAACGGTGAGCAGTACGTCTCCGGCGACGTGCGCCGACGTGTTCAGGAAGCCGCTGAGACCCTCGGCTACCGGCTCAACCACGCCGCCCGGGCCCTGGCCTCGGGCCGGACCCGGTCCATCGGCGTGGTGACGCTCGGCACGGCGCTCTACGGCCCCGCCTCGCTGCTGATGGGCCTGGAGCGGGCCGTCCGCGACACGGGATACACGCTCCGCGTGGTCAACACGGTCGAAGGCGACGCCGCGGGCATCGCCGGCGCCGTCGATTCGCTCCTCGACCAGGGCGTGGACGGCATCGTCATCTCCGAGCCGATCGACGAGGAGGGCGACGCCGACCTCGCCATCCCCGCCGACGTGCCGTTCCTGGTCCTCGGGGCGCCGCCGCCGTTCACCGTCCAGCGGGTGGTGACCGCCGGGCTCGTCGCCCACCAACTGGCCCGGGCCGTCACCGAGCACCTGCTCGGCCTCGGCCACCCGACCGTCCACCACCTCGCCGGCCCGCAGCGCTGGTACGCGGCCAGGGACCGGATGGAGGGCTGGCGGGCGACGCTGGCCGCGCACGGCAGGCGCGAACCGCCTGTGATCGCAGGCGACTGGTCGGCCGCCTCCGGATACCGGGCAGGACGCGAGATGGCCGAGGACCACGACGTCACGGCGGTGTTCGCCGCCAACGACGACATGGCCATCGGACTGATCCGCGGCCTGCTGGAAACGGGCCGACGGGTACCGCAGGACATCAGCGTCGTCGGCCTGGACGACATACCGCTGGCCGCCTACGTGACCCCGCCGCTGACGACGGTGCGCCAGCCGTTCGACGCGACGGCCCAGGACGGCCTCAAGCGTCTGGTGCACGCCATCGAGAACCCGGACTCCGACCCCATCCCGGCGGAGGACCCGCCGGTCAACCTCGTGGTCCGCTCCTCGACGGCGCCCCCGCCGAACCGCACGACCGCGTCCGCCCGGACGGCCCCCGCGCCCCGGAGGACCACGGTCTGACCGCCGGGCGCCCGCACCCTGTTCCCCGATCACGATGGGAGACCAGCCCACCCACAGCCCACAGCGCGCCACGCTCATCCGCCTCTCCCCCCACACCCGCACCCCGCACCCGAGTGCGCGAGCCGGCCCGGCCGTATCCGGTCGTCGCCGCGCCCACTCACCAGCGCGGGGCCCGGACACCGCTCCCAGAGCCGTCTGTCCGGGCCCACGCCCCCTCTCGCCTCCTCGGGCGTGAGCCCTTCTGCCGGCCGACGAGCGTGAGGCGCTCGGCCCCGCGGGGAATCCACACCCCGCCGGTCCCGCCGTCCCACCTGTCGAACCCGGCCTGCAGACGCCCCGACAGCACGTCGCCCTGTGCGCCGATTTCCCTACGCCCTCTGCGGAGTCCACCATGTCCGAATTCCTCTCAGCCGCCTCCTCTGCACCCCTGAACCGCCGCGGCTTCCTCGCCGCGACCGGAGCCCTGACGCTCGCGAGCGCGCTCTCCGCCTGCGGCGGCGGTGACAGCGGCTCCGGCGGCTCCTCCGCCAAGGCGGTCAGCCAGGCCGACATAGACAAGGCCATGAAGACGCCCACCGAGCTGACGTTCTGGACCTGGGTCCCGAACATCGACAAGGAGGTCGCGCTCTTCCAGCAGAAGTACCCGGCCATCAAGGTCAAGGTGGTCAACGCCGGTCAGGGCACCCCGCAGTACACCAAGCTGCGCACGGCGCTGAAGGCCGGCAGCGGCGCCCCCGACATGGTCCAGATCGAGTACCAGGCGATCCCGACGTTCACGATCACCAACAGCCTTCTGGACCTCCGGCCCTACGGCGCCGCCGCGTTGAAGAACACGTTCGTCGACTGGACCTGGGGGCAGGTCAGCGGCACGAACGGCGAGGTGTGGGCGATCCCGCAGGACACCGGCCCGATGGGGATGCTCTACCGGCAGGACATCTTCGACAAGCACGGCATCGCGGTCCCCACCACCTGGGACGAGTTCGCCGCCGCCGCCCGCAAGCTCCACAAGGCCGACCCCGACGTCTACCTCACCAACCTCGCCGCCAACCAGGTCGCCGCCTGGCACGGTCTGCTGTGGCAGGCGGGCGCCAAGCCGTACGTCACCTCCGGCAAGAGCGACATCACCATCAGCGTCGACGACGCCGTCTCGCAGAAGCTCGGCGCCTACTGGGGCGGCCTGGCGAAGGAAGGGGTCATCGGCGTCGAACCCGACTTCACCGACTCCTGGTACGCCGCGCTCAACAAGGGCAAGTACGCCACCTGGATCACCGCGGCCTGGGGCCCCGTCTTCCTCTCCGGCTCCGCCAAGGCCACCGCGGGCAAGTGGCGAGCGGCCCCGCTGCCGCAGTGGGACGCGTCCAAGCCGAGCTCGGGCAACTGGGGCGGTTCGACCACCGCCGTCATCCGGTCCACCAAGAACGCCATCGCGGCGGCCCAGTTCGCGAAGTTCCTCAACAGCGACCCGGCCAGCGCGAAGATGTTCGCCACCGAGCAGTTCTTCTTCCCCGCGACCAAGGCCCTGCTCGCGGACGCCTCCTTCGTGGGCGACGCGCCGGCCTTCTACGGCGGTCAGAAGGTGAACCAGGTCTTCGCCGACATCAGCTCCACGGTCAGCTCCTCCTTCCAGTGGCCCCCGTTCCTCGACCAGGCGGCCACCGACTGGACCGAGACCGTCGGCAAGTCCCTGGCCGACGGCGCCGACACCGCCCGCGCGCTCGGGACCTGGCAGTCGAGGCTCACCACGTACGCCAAGAAGCAGGGCTTCACCGTCAAGGGCTGACGGACCGCCGGGTCCCGCTCCGCGGCGCGGGACCCGGCCCGGTTCCCGCCCTCCCCTCGCCACCCTGCACAGCACCATCCTCTTCTCAGAAAGGGCCGATGATGACCGCCACACCCACGGCCTCCCCCAAGGGCCGACGTCGAGACGGGCCGGGACGCCCCGGGCGCGGCGGCGCGAGCCGGCGCCGGTCAGCAGGGCCGCTGTTCGTCGCACCGTTCATGGCGCTGTTCCTCCTGCTCTTCCTCGCGCCGCTCGGCTACGCCGCCTACCTCAGCCTCTTCCAGGAGCGGCTGATCGGCGGCACCGCGTTCGTCGGCCTCGACAACTACACGCAGGCCCTCACCGATCCGCAGTTCCTCCACGGCGTCGGCCGCGTGGCGCTGTTCTTCGTGATCCAGGTGCCCGTGATGCTGCTGCTGGCACTGCTGTTCGCGCTCGCCCTCGACAGCGGCCTGCTGCGGCTCGCCCGGGTGATCCGGCTCGGCATCTTCGTGCCGTACGCCGTGCCGAGCGTGGTGGCCTCGCTCATGTGGGGCTATCTGTACGGCCCGGACTTCGGCCCGTTCGCCCAGATCGCCCGGAAGATGAGCCTGCCCGTCCCCGACTTCCTCAGCGACGGCTGGATGCTCGGCAGCCTGGCCAACATCGTGACCTGGGAGTTCGTCGGCTACAACATGATCATTCTGTACGCCGCGCTGCGCACGATCCCGACCGAGCTGTACGAGGCCGCGGCCATGGACGGCGCAGGCGCCTGGCGCATCGCCTGGTCGATCAAGATCCCCGCCCTGCGCCCTGCGCTCCTGCTCACCCTGCTGTTCTCCGTCATCGGCAGCTTCCAGCTGTTCAACGAGCCCAAGCTGCTGATGAACATCGCCC
Organism: Streptomyces sp. SAS_272; assembly: GCF_052543235.1. Lineage (NCBI taxonomy): Bacteria > Bacillati > Actinomycetota > Actinomycetes > Kitasatosporales > Streptomycetaceae > Streptomyces > Streptomyces sp. SAS_272. The sequence goes on from NZ_JBMNDR010000001.1 coordinate 155,035, forward strand.
CGGACGTCATCACGAGCTCCTACACAGCGAACCTCTACGCGTACACGCTCGCCTTCACCGGCCAGCAGGTCAACTACGCGGCCACGGTCTCCTTCCTCCTCGGCCTCGTCATCGTGATCGCCTCCTACGCCGTCCTGCTCACCGCGAACCGCAGGAGGACCCCGTGACCGCCCTCACGCACCCGGACACCGTCGCACCGGCCGACGAGCGCACCGGCGGAACGAGCCGCGGCAGGCGACGCCGGCCGTCGGGCCGCCGCCGCAGCACCCCGCTGACCATCGCGATGCTGGCCGCACTCGCCTACTTCCTCCTCCCGCTGCTCTGGCTGCTGATCGCCTCGACCAAGAGCACGCAGGACCTGTTCAACACCTTCGGCCTGTGGTTCTCGCACGCTCCGCAACTACTGACGAACCTCGGGGACACCTTCGCCCAGGACGACGGCGTCTTCATACGATGGCTGCTCAACACGGTCGTGTACGCGGGCGTCAGCGCGGTCGGCGCCGCGCTCCTCGCCGCCGCCGGCGGTTACGGCTTCTCCAAGTTCCGCTTCCGCGGCGACCGCACCGCCTTCAACCTGGTCCTCGGGGCGGTCATGGTGCCGACCACGGCCCTGGCGATCCCGACCTATCTGCTCTTCGCCAAGGCGGGCCTGGTCAACACCCCGTGGGCGATCATCCTGCCCTCCCTCGTCAACCCCTTCGGCCTCTACCTGATGCGGGTCTACGCCGAGGACGCAGTCCCGGACAGCCTCCTCGAGGCCGCCCGCATCGACGGCGCCGGCGAGGCCCGGATCTTCTTCCGCATCGTCCTCAGGCTGCTCAGCCCCGGACTGGTGACCGTCCTGCTGTTCACGCTGGTCGCGACCTGGAACAACTACTTCCTGCCGTTGATCATGCTGAACGACCCGGACCTCTACCCGGTCACCGTGGGCCTCTCCTCGTGGGCGGCCCAGGCGCAGAACGGCGGGGCGGGCGCCAGCAGCGACATGTTCGCCCTCGTCGTGACCGGCTCCCTGATCTCGATCATCCCGCTCGTCGTGGCCTTCCTGCTGCTCCAGCGGTACTGGCAGAGCGGCCTCGCCTCCGGCGGCGTCAAGCAGTAGCCCGCACCCCTCACCCCACTCCACGTCTTCCCGGAGGTTTCCCCCCATGGCGGCTCTGCCTGCCCGTGTCCTGTTCGGCGCCGCGTACTACCACGAGTACACGCCCGCCTACGATCCCGAACTCCGCCCGGACGAACGGCTGAAGACCGACCTGGACCTGATGGCGGAGGCGAACTTCAACGTCATCCGGGTCGGCGAGTCGGTCTGGTCGACCTGGGAGCCCAGCAACGGCAGCTTCGACCTCGACTGGCTCCAGCCCGTCCTCGACGGCGCCCACGAACGTGGCATCTCCGTCATCCTCGGCACCCCGACGTATGCGGCACCGCAGTGGCTGGCCCGCCAGTACCCGGAGATCACCGCGGAGCGTGCCACCGGGCAGCGGATGGGCTGGGGCGCCCGACAGGAGATCGACTTCACCCACCCCGCGTTCCGCTTCCACGCCGAGCGGGTGATCCGGAAGATCACGGCACGCTACGCCGACCACCCGGCGGTCATCGGCTGGCAGGTCGACAACGAACCGGGCCTGCACCTCTTCCACAACCGCGGTGTCTTCCAGCGGTTCGTGGACTGCCTGCGGGAGAAGTACGGCGACGTCGAGACCCTGAACCGCGAGTGGGGACTGGTCTACTGGTCGCACAGGCTGTCCGACTGGTCCGACCTGTGGACGCCCGACGGCAACGAACAGCCCCAGTACGACGTCGCCTGGCGGGAGTTCCAGGCTCGCCAGGTCACCGAGTTCATCGGCTGGCAGGCCGACATCGTCCGCGAGTACGCCCTCGACGGGCAGTTCGTCACCACCTGCATCTCGTACACCCGCCAGGGGGTGGCCGACGACGAGCTCGCCGCCCGTCTCGACATCGCCTCCGGCAACCCGTACTACGACATGCAGGACGGACTCCTGCTCCCCGACCCCACCCCCGACACCCACGAGCAGGTCTGGAAGACCACCGGCGTCTGGTCGATGTACCAGACCGCCGACTGGATGTTCTCCTCCCGCCAGGAGCCCTTCCTCGTCACCGAGACCAACGCCCAGAGCATCGGCTTCCCTTGGGACAACCGGCCGGGCTACGACGGCCAGTGGCGCCAGGCGGCCTGGGCGCACGTGGCGCGCGGCGCGCGGATGATCGAGTACTGGCAGTGGCAGACCCTGCGCTTCGGCGCGGAGACGTACTGGGGCGGCGTCCTCCCGCACAGCGGACGGCCGGGCCGCACGTACGCCGAAGTGGCCCGTCTGGGAGCGGAGTTCGAGAAGGCCGGCCCGCTGGTCGCCGGTCTCGAACCCGATGCCGACATCACGATGGTCTACTCGACGCCGAGCAAGTGGCTGATGCAGAAGTACCCGCCGCTCGCGACGCCCGACGGCGAACCGGACGCCGCCGCCTACCACCGACTCTTCGACCCCTTCTACCGCGGCGCCTTCGACGCGCGCCGCCAGGTGCGGATCGTGCACGCCCGACAGCTGGGGGACCTGACCTCCGAGGAGGCCGTACGCCGTCACCCCGTCCTCGTCGTCCCGGCTCTGTACGTCGTCGACGACGCCACCCTCGACCGGTTGGCGGCCTACGCCCACGCGGGCGGCCACCTGGTGCTCGGACCCCGTACCGGCTACGCCGACCACGAGGCCAGGGCCCGGCTCACCCCGGCCCCCGGCCGCCTCGCCGACGCCGCGGGGGCGACGTACGACGAATTCAGCAACCTCCAGCAGGAGGTCCCCGTGCACAGTGCGCCCGGCAGCCCGCTGCGGCTCCCGGAGACCGCCGCCGCGACCCGGTGGATCGAGTGCCTGAACGCCACCGACGCCGAGGTGCTCGCCGGGTACGACCACCCGCACTTCGGCCGCTGGCCCGCCGTCACCACCCGCCGTCACGGCACGGGCCGGGTCACCACCGTCGGCACGGCGCCCGGACGCGACCTCGCCCGGGCGCTCGCCGAATGGCTGGCCCCCGCCCCGAGCCACGCGTGGCGGGACCTTCCCGAGTCGGTCACCGCGACGACCGGCGCCTCTCCCGACGGCCGTCGGGTCCACATCGTTCACAACTGGAGCTGGGAGCCCGCACACGCGACCGTGCCGGCCGATCTCTCCGACGTTCTGGACGGCACGTCCGTTCCCGCCGGCGCACGGCTGGACCTCGGTCCGTGGGACGTCCGCGTGCTGGTCACCGCAACACCGTGATTTCCCCGAAGGAGGGGCAGTGAAGAGAAGAACCACAGCAAAGGCGCTGGGCAGCTCCATCGCGGCGGCGGCACTGCTGGCCGGCTCCGTGGCCGGCGCGCAGGCGTACAACCCCACGGGCGGCACCATGTACCAGCTGGGCAGTGAGCCGTGCCTGAAGGGGCGGGGCAACTGCGCGGTCTACCCGAAGTCGGCCGAACTCCCCGGCGGACGGCTGGTCGCGTCGTTCGAGAAGTCGACGGTCGTGACGTCGTCGGGCAGCGCGGCCGGACAGACCCTCCCGGTCTACAAGAGCGACGACGACGGAACGAGCTGGCAGCCGCTGTCGGAGGTCAAGGCGCCGGCGTACCTCTCCAAGGACCCCAAGTACGCCAAGTACACGAGCAACTGGACCAACCCGTACCTGTACGTCCTCCCGCGGAGCGTCGGCGGGATGAAGGCCGGCACGCTGCTCCTGGCGAGTGTCGTCTCCGGTGACGACGCCTACTACAAGGAGCACAAGGCGGCCGACCCGAACTGGACCCCGTCCAACGACGGGGACCGCAGCGATCTGGCCATCGCCCTGTACTCCAGCACCGACGACGGCAGGACCTGGAAGATCCAGAACGTCGTGGCGACCGGCGGCCGGCAGGGCGGCAGCGCGGGCGCGGTCGGCCAGAACATCGCCGCCGCCAACACGTACCGGCAGGTCGACCCGCTGTGGGAGCCGTACCTGATGGTCTACAAGGGCAAGCTGGTCTGCTACTACTCCGACGAGAACGACTACGTCGGCTTCGACCCGGTCACCGGCGTGCCCCGGAAGGACCCCGCCGACGACACGGCCACCGACTCGCACGGCCAGATCCTCGTGCACCGGACCTGGGACGGCAGGAGCACCGACTGGAGCGACCCCGTCGTCGACGTCTCCGGATCCGTCCAGGACATGGGCGGCGGCAAGACCGAGATCGGCGGCGGCCGGCCGGGCATGACCAACATCGTGCCCACGGCCGACGGCAAGTGGATGCTCACCTTCGAGTACTGGGGCGGCGGGGCGAACACCCGCTACGTCATCGCCGACGACCCGCTGAAGTTCTTCAAGGGCAGCCAGACGGGCATGTCGGTCGGCTCGCTGCCGGTCGTCGCCGGTTCCCGTCCGCTCGCCGGCGGCGGCAGCCCGGTGCTGATCCGGCTCCCCGACGGGCGCCTGGTCTACAACGCGGCGAACAGCGGCAGCGTCTGGGTCGACGACAGCGGACGCAGCGACGGTGTGTGGACGGAGTACCAGACGACGTCGCCGGCCGGCTACAGCCGCAACCTCCAGTACGTCGACGGCACCGGCCGCGTGGTGATCCTCAACAACCAGGGCACGTCCACGATCGCCTACGCCGAGGTCGACCTCGGTGAGTCGGCGGGCGCCTACTACCGGCTGGTCAACCGCAGGACCGGCCAGGTGATCGGCACCGGCAACAGGACGAACGACGCGAACCTCGGCAACGGGAACACGCCGGACGTGGTCCTGGAGGACTCCGGAGCGGCGGCGATACAGGACACCCAGTACTGGCATGTGGTGACCGAGCCCAACGGCGGTACGACCCTGCTGAACAAGTCCGGCGGTCGCGCCGCCGCCATCTGGACGGGCAAGGCCACCGCCGGGCAGCGCATCGGCCAGTGGGTCGACGACAGCTCGACGGGCAGCTGGACCCTCGTCAAGAGCTCGGACGGCTACTACAGGCTCCAGGCCGTCAAGAACACGAGTCTCTTCCTCACAGGCGCCTCCACGTCGGCGCCGCTGACCCTCCAGACGGCGGCCGACGACGGCTCGCAGGACTGGAAGCTCGTCCGCTAGCCACCGGTGGTCCGGCAGCCGTGCCGGACCACCGGATGTCTGCCGTTCGACGGTCGCCGGCCGGGACCGGGCGGCGAGGTAGGAGCCCGTGCGGTCCTCGGGGATGCCGGACAGCGGGGCGACCCGGGGCGGTCTCGCAGGTACGCGGAGCCGCCGCCCGCGGACGGGACGCCGACGCTCCCCCGTGGAGGCGCCGGCGTCCCGGTCGGGTCAGTTCGTCAGGCGGAAGGTGGCGTCGCTGCGTCCCGTCGCGGTGGTGATCGGGTCGAGCTTCAGGTAGTAGGCGTAGTGGCGGATGTAGTGGTCGGGGTGGTTGTAGGACTGGAACGACGACCAGCTCGGGTCGGCGAGCCCGGCGACCTGGCGGAAGGTGGCGTCGGCGGCGAACTGGGCGGTGCCGTCGTTGTGGACCAGCTGGAAGTCGTAGTTGGCGTGGCGCAGGAAGTAGCCGGGGAAGCTCACCGACTCGAAGGAGACGGTGCCGGTGCCCGCCAGGCCGGGCCGCATCCGGAACTGCGCGTCGGGGCCGGTGGCGTTCTGGTCGATGCGCACGTCGAAGTTGACGTGCTGCACGTACCGGTCCTGGAAGTTGTACGACTGGAGCCGCTGGGCGGGGGTGTTGGGGAAGCGTGCGAGGACGCGGCTTTCCTCGGCGGCCGTCAGGTTCATGATCCAGCCGTGGCGCTTCTTCGTGCCGCCCATGTTGTAGCTGCTCGAAGCCTGCTTCTGGTAGGAGGCCGGGTTGGCCGGGTCGGTCGTCAGGACCGGCATGTATCCGCCGCTGGAGGCGTACTGGTCGAGGTAGAGGGCCCACTTGTTGGTGCCGTTGAACTTCATCCACATGGGACCCTCGACCATCGACCCGGTCAGGCCGACGCCGGAGAGGTCGCCGAGGTTCGTCCAGGCGCCGAGGATCGAGTTGCTGCCCTCGAGGGTGATCTGCCCGTCGCCGGAGGCCCGCACGTAGCGGTAGGCGCCGACGCCCGACGGCATCTCGATGATCTGCGTGTCGATGATCTCCTGGGCGCCGGGGCGCTCGATGTAGGTCTGGGGGGTGGTGATGGTGTGGAAGTCGCTGGTGCGGGCGTAGTAGATGCGGTGCTTCGTCTTGCCGTTGAGGGGCACGTTCGTCGCCCAGTACAGGACGTAGTCGTTGGTCTGGGGGTCCCAGATCGCCTCGGGGGCCCAGGCGTTGCGCCCGTCGGGGATCGCGCCGGCGACGTTGAGCAGCCACGGCTGCGACCAGGTGGCCAGGTCCGTCGACTCCCACACCACCAGGTTGCGGCTGCCGTTGTTGATGGAGGAGTCCCAGGTCTGCCCGCAGCTGATGCACAGGTCGGTCGCGATGATCCAGTACTTGCTGCCGTCGGGGGATCTCACGAGTGCGGGGTCGCGCACTCCCTTCGTGCCGACCGTGGAGCGCAGGACCATGGCGCCGCCGTTGAGGTCGTTCCAGTGCAGGCCGTCCGTGCTGTGCGAGAGGTACATCTGCTGGTTGGTCGACCCCTCACCGGTGAAGTGCACCATCAGGTAACCGGGGTCGGCGGCCGCCGCCTGCTGAGGTGTGGTCAGGGACTGGGAGGTGAAGAAGAGGCCGACGGCGACCAGTATCGCCGCGAGCCGGGTGAGAACCCTTGACATGCGCGCTTCCTGTCTTTCTGCGGGTGCCGGGACGGGGGTGCAAGCGGGGTGTCAGGCGTGTGGCCGCGGGAGCCGGCCGACGAGCTGTTCCGTATCGGTGGATGCGGGAGCGCTCATGACGGAGGCCTCCTTGCTTCACACCGCGGAGCGGGGGTCGGAGGCGGGCCGGAGGTTCCGGCGGGCCCCACCTGGTTCGAAATTGCGAACATTGTTCGTGAATTCGGCAAAAGTTAAAGGGAGGTAAACGTGGGTGTCAAGAGGGGAGATGTCAGGAGAATCGGCGTTCCTCCCCTCGTCCTCGGGACGGGTCGTGCGGTGGACTGGTGCGGCGGGGTGGTGCGGCGGAGTCATGTGCAGGGGTCGTGCGCAGGGGTCCTGTGCAGGGGTCCTGTGCACCGGAGACGCGCCGACGCGTCGCGCATAACGAAAATCGCCGAACGGAACCGGGCGCGCGGTGGGACCTGGAAGCGACCCGAGCAGAACCTCCGGGTTTGCTCCTGGCACACTGTCGCCCGCGACAGATCGGCAAGGCGACGGGGCAGGTGAGGCGGGGTGCGCTCGCGGGACGCGCAGGAACGGCCGGACGTCGCCGTCGTCACGGCGGCGCGGGCCGGGGACCGACAGGCCTCGGAACAGCTCGTACGGGACTGTCTGCCACTGGTCTACAACATCGTCGGGCGCGCGCTGGACGGCCACAGCGACGTCGACGACGTGGTCCAGGAGACGATGATGCGGGTCCTGGACGGGTTGCCCGGGCTGGAGCGGCCGGATCGGTTCCGGTCCTGGCTCGTCGCCATCACCGTGCGGCAGATCCGTGACCGGTGGCGCAGGGGGCGGACCTGGCCGGCCGCGGATCCCCTGGAGGAGAGCGTCCACGACACGGACCCGCAGGCCGACTTCTCCGACCTGGTGGTTCTTCGGCTTGCGCTGTCGGGCCAGCGGCGGGAAGCGGTGGAGGCGACCCGCTGGCTGGAGGACGAGGAACGCGAGGTGCTCGCGCTGTGGTGGATGGAGAGCGCCGGTGAACTGACCCGCGGCGAGCTCTCGGCGGCCTGCGGCCTCACACCGCAGCATGCCGCCGTCCGGATCCAGCGGGTCAAGGAACGGCTGGAGACGGCGCGCGCCGTCGTCCGGGCCGTCACCGCCTCGCCGCGCTGCCCGGACCTGGCGGCCGCGCTCGGTTCGTGGGACGGGCGGCCGTCCGGGCTGTGGCGCAAGCGGCTGTCGCGCCATGTCCGGGACTGTCCGCAGTGCTTGTCGCGCTCGTCCGACCTGATACCGGCGGAGGGGTTGCTGGCCGGCCTCGCGCTGGTGCCGGTGCCGGTCGGCCTGGCCGGGCTGGTGCTGGCCGGGATGCCCGGGGCGGAGTCGGCCGGGGCGGCCGCCGGCGCGGGCACGCGCGCGGCGGGCGGTGCGAGCCGTACGGCACGGACGATCGGCAGGCTGGCCGCCAAGCCCGCGGCGGCGGCAGCCGCAGGCGCCGTCACGCTCGTGGCTGCCGGAGTGGCCTGGTACGCGGTCACGGGGTCGCACGAGCCGGCCCCGCGGCCCGCCGTCGCGGCCCCGCTGCCGTCCACGGACCCGTCCGTGTCGTCGTCGCCGAAAGAGCGCGCCGTGCGGACGCCGGCGCCGACACCCACACCCACGTCGACGCCGACAGCGGCCCCGGCGTCGGCCGAGGACCGGGTCTCGGGGCGGCGTGCCCTGCGGTCGGTCGACAGCCCCGGCGACTACGTGAGCCGGTCCGGCCGGTTCGGCGCCCTGGGCCCGGTCGGCGCCACCAGCTCCGCGACCGCCCGGCAGGCGGCCACGTTCACCTTCGTCCCCGGCCTCGCCGACCCGCGCTGCTACTCGCTCAAGGACGCCACGGGCAGGTATCTGCGGCACTACGCGTTCCGCATCCGGCTGGACGCCGACGACGGATCCGCCATCTTCCGGAAGGACGCCACCTTCTGCCCCCGCTCCGGTTCCACGGCCGGTTCGGTCTCCCTGGAGTCGTACAACTACCCCGGCCGCTACCTCCGTCACCGGGACGACCTCCAGCTGTGGCTCGACCCTTCCGAGGACACGGCCGCATACCGGGCAAGTCGCTCCTTCGTCCTGGTGAAGCCCTGGACCTGACGAAGCCCTGGACGTGACGAAGCGCTGGGCCTGAAGCCGAACGACCCCGCTGTGCAGGGCGCGTGACGCGCAACCGGGACCGGACAGCCGCACCGGAAGGAAGTCGTTCGACCTATCGGACATTGTTCGTAAAGTATTGACGTCGACTCGCGGCTCACTTCACACTCACGCAGCGCGATTGTCATACGGGCGGCACGTCAGCACCTCGGCCGAGGACGTGAACCCCCTTCTCAGGCATGCCTTCATCACAGGATGTGAACCCATGCACAGCGTGAGACTTCAAGGCCGTCGACGATGGTGGCCGGCCGCCGTGGCCGCCGCCGCGCTCCTGGCGGGTCTCGCCGGTCCGCAGACCCCGGCCCAGGCGGCGGAGATCACCGACGGTCTGGCGCTCTGGTACAAACTCGACGCGACCTCGGGCACCGTGGCGGTGGACTCCTCGGGCAACGGCCGCAACGGAACCGTCAACGGCGCCGCGGGCTGGTCGGGTTCGGGGCAGGGACTGACGTTCAACGGCTCCGACACCTACATCAAGGTGCCGGACGACATCCTGCGCGGCATGAACTCGGTCTCCGTCTCGATGGATGTTCAGATCGACGCCGCCCAGGCCACGCCGTACTTCCTCTACGGCTTCGGCAACACCGCCGACGGCGCCGGCAACGGGTACCTCTTCGCCACCGGCAACACGTTCCGGACGGCCATCGCCTCCGGGGGCTTCGCCACCGAGCAGAACACCCGGACCTCCACCGCGCTGCCGCGTTCGGTGTGGAAGCACGTCACCTACACCCAGACCGGCACCACCGGCATCCTCTACCAGGACGGCGTGGAGGTGGCCCGCAACACGTCGCTCACCGTCACGCCCGGCGCCGTCGGATCGGGCAACACCACCGCCAACTACATCGGCAAGTCGCTCTACAGCACCGACAAGCTGTTCAAGGGCAGGATCCGCGACTTCCGCGTCTACAACCGGGCGCTGGCGCCCGGTGAGGTCCTCGCGGTCAGCGGGAACACCACGGCGATCGCCGCGGCCGAGGACCCCTCGCTGAAGATCGCCGCCCTCGTCGACGACGCCACCAGCAGGGTCACGCTACCGGTGAAGGAGGGCACGGACCTCACCGCGCTCGCCCCGCGGTTGACCCTCTCCCAAGGCGCGTCCGTCAACCCGGCCTCAGGCACCCCGCGCGACTTCACCCACCCTGTGACGTACGAGGTGACCGGCTCCGACGGGACGAAACGCACCTGGACGGTCTCCGCGCAGATCATGAGGAGCCCGGTCCTGCCGGGGCTCACCGCCGACCCGAACATCGTCCGTTTCGGCGACACGTATTACATCTACCCGACCACGGACGGCTTCGCGGGCTGGAGCGGCACACGGTTCAGTGCGTACTCGTCGAAGGATCTGGTCCACTGGACGGACCACGGCGTCATCCTCGACCTCGGTCCTGACGTCAGCTGGGCCGACAGCCGGGCCTGGGCCCCGACGGCCACCGCGAAGAACGGCAAGTTCTACTTCTACTACTCCGCCGACACCAACATCGGCGTCGCGGTATCCGACTCGCCCACCGGCCCGTTCAAGGACCCTCTCGGCAAGCCGCTGATCGCCCGCGGCTCCCACCCCGGCCAGATGATCGACCCGGACGTGTTCACCGACGACGACGGCCAGTCGTACCTCTACTGGGGCAACGGCCACGCCTATGTGGTCCCGTTGAACGACGACATGGTCTCGTTCGACGCCTCGAAGATCACCGAGATCACCCCCGGCGGCTACAACGAAGGGTCCTTCGTCATCAAGCGCAAGGGCGCCTACTACCTGATGTGGTCCGAGAACGACACACGGGACGAGAACTACCAGGTCGCCTACGCCACGGGCTCCTCGCCCACCGGCCCCTGGACCAAAAGAGGCGTCATCCTGGAGAAGGACCTCTCGCTCGGCATCAAGGGCCCCGGTCACCACTCCGTCGTGCAGGTGCCGGGCACCGACGACTGGTACATCGCCTACCACCGCTTCGCCGTCCCCGGCGGTGACGGCACGCACCGCGAAACCACCGTCGACAAGCTGGAGTTCGACGCCGACGGCCTGATCAAGAAGGTCGTCCCCACCCTGAGCAGCATCGACCCCGTCTCCAGCGGCGTCACCCTGCCGACGAACACCGCGCGGTCGCTCCGGTCCGTCAACTTCCCCGGCCGCTACGCCGTCGTGCGCTCCGACAGCCTCGGCTACCTCGACCCCGTGACCTCCTCCAGCACCACGGCGGTCAAGCAGAGCGCCACCTTCACCGTCGTCCCGGGCCTGGCCGACGGCAGCTGCTACTCGTTCCGGGACGCGTCCGGCCGGTACCTGCGTCACAAGGACCTCCGCATCCGCGCCGACGCGAACGCCGGCACGACGCTCTTCGCCAAGGACGCCACCTACTGCGCCCGGCAGGGCTCGGTCACCGGCTCGGTCGGTCTCGAGTCGTACAACTACCCGGGCCGCTACCTCCGTCACTACAACTACGAGCTGCGCCTCGACACCTACCAGGACAACGCCACCTTCCGCGCCGACAGTTCCTTCACGCCGGTCAGCCCCTGGGCCTGACCGCGTCCCCCGCCCCCCGGCCTGCACCGGCGGGCGGCGCAGCACACAGAGGGCTCCCGCACGGACATGACGTGCGGGAGCCCTCTGCCGTCAGGCCCGTGTGAGGTCCATCGTGAGGTCATCGTGAGGTCTGTCGTGAGGGCCTTTGCGCTTTCAGGCCGGTGAAAGGGGGCTGTGGTCCTCCCGAACCGGTCACAGGTCTTGTCACCGGTGTGCGCGACGTGCCAATGTCCGGCCATGGTTACGTAACCATGGCCGGTTCACAAGGGTCCGAGTGCCTGTCTCCGGACCCGGCCCCTGGTTCCTCACTGCCTCGGCTCAGGTGGCGAACCCGCACTCCGCCCCGCGATTTCCGTCACTGGAGACGACATGACCAAGACCCCGACGAGGTCGAGAAGACTGGCCAGTGTGCTCATGGCCGGCTTCGGCGCGACACTCATGTTGCTGACCGCCCCCGCCACCGCCCTCGCCCAGCCGGCCGCCAGGACGTCGGCCGGCTCGTACGCGCCGGGCACGCCCGCGTCCAAGGGCGGTACGAGTGACTTCCGCGGAGTGAACTGGGCGGACCCGCGGGACAACTACGCCAGTGACGCCGTGGTGCCCAGCGGGCTGAAGGTCACCGACGACTACCGCACGGTGTACCGCACCGCGAGCCGCATGGTGAGCGGCTTCAAGAAGAACCTGGGCGCCAACACGCTGCGCCTGCCGATCAACCCGGCGACCGTGGGCACCGCCTGGTGGAAGTCGTACCGGGCGACGATCGACGCGGCCACGGCCCACGGTGACAAGGTCATCGTCAGCTACTGGGAGGCCGACACCAGCAAGGACGGCCTGGTCGACGACACGGCCGCCTGGAAGAAGATGTGGAACACCGTGGTGCGGGAGTACAGGCACAACCCGCGGGTCTACTTCGAGCCCATGAACGAGCCGCACGGCTACACCCTGGACCAGTGGGTGTCCGTCACCAGCGGCTGGCTCGCCCAGCACAAGGACGTCCCGCGCGGCCGTGTCGTGATCAGCGGTACCGGCTACAACGACAACGTCACCGGTGTCGGCGCGGCCCGCGCACTGCGGGGAACGCTGCTGTCGCTGCACTTCTACGGGTTCTGGAACAGCTACACCCAGCAGTCGGACTGGACCGCCGACCTGGCAGCCCGCCTCGGCAAGTACGCCGGCCGGACCATCATCGACGAGGCCGGCGCCCCGATGACCATCGGTCTGAACTACGGTGCGTGGAACGGCAACATCTACACCTCGTACCTCGCTGCCGTGGCGAACACCGCCCGCAGCAAGGGGATGGGGCTGGTGTACTGGCCGGGACTGCGGTTCGGCGACGCCTACTCGATCGAGTCGCTGGACTCCAAGGGCAACCTGGTGGACAACAGCGCCACCGGAGTCGCGCTGCTGCGCTGGGGATACGGCTTCGGCAAGACCCCGCCCGTCAACAACCTGCCGCCCGCGCCTCCCGGTGAGGTCCTGCGCGGAGTGGGCTCCGGCCGCTGCGTCGACGTGCCCGGCTTCAGCACGTCCAACGGCACCCAGCTCGACCTCTGGGACTGCAACGCCGGCGGCAACCAGTCCTGGAACTGGAACGCGGCAAAGCAGCTCACCGTCTACGGCAACAAGTGCATGACGGTGGGAGGCGCCGGAGCCGCGGCGGGAGACCCCGTGGTCATCGCCGACTGCACCGGCGCGACGGCACAGCAGTGGAACGTGAACGCGGACCTCTCGGTGACCAGCGTCGCGAACCCGGCGCTCTGCCTGGACGCGGCCGGAGCGGGCACCGGCAACGGCACGTCGGTCGACGTCTGGTACTGCAACGGAAGCACCAACCAGCAGTGGGCCAGGAGCTGACGCCTGCGCCCGATAACCGCGTCTGTCGCCGTACCGGTCAGCGCCGCCGTACCTCGCCTTCCGGCGAGGGCGGCGGCGCTCCGGTGCTCGCGCGGACGATCAGCCGGGTCGGCACGAGGGTCTTGTCGATCAGGTCGGGCCCGGTCCGGGCGATCTTGGTCAGCAGTTTCTGCAGGCTGAGCCGGCCGACCGCGGCGAAGTCCTGCCGCACGGTGGTCAGCGGCGGCCAGAAGGCCTGGGTCTCCTCCATGTCGTCGAACCCCACGACGCTGACGTCCTCGGGAATCCGGCGGCCGAGCTCGTGCAGGGCACGCATCACGCCGAGCGCCATGTGGTCGTTCGCGGCGAAGATCGCCGTGACCTCAGGCCGCCGCCCCAGAGTCAGCCCGTGCAGGTATCCGGAGCGGGTGGTCCAGTCGCCGTACAGCACCGGGGGCGCGGCGATGCCGGCCTCCTCCAGCGTGCGCCGCCAGGACTCGACCCGATGGGCCGCGGAGAAGGAGGTCGGGGGACCGGCGATGTGCCACACCTGCCGATGACCGAGGTCCAGCAGGTGTTCCGTCGCCTGACGGGCGCCCTGCGCCTGGTCGGTGTCCACCACGGTGTAGCCGGGGCCGGTGTCGGAGTCGACGACCACCATCGGGACCCCGGGCGGAAGGCTGAACTCCGTGTCGTCCAGGAGATGGGCCTCGAAGACGAGGATCACGCCGTCGACGGCCGCCTCGCTGAGCCGGTCGTAGGCCCCGGACAGCCTGCCCATCGTCGGATCCGGCACGGGGATGAGGGTGACCGCGTACTTGGCGAGCGCGGCTTCCTTGGCTATGGCGTCGAGCGTGCGCGTGTTCCCGAACGTCCTGAGCGTGAAGGTGATGACGCCGATCGTGTTGAACCGGCCGCTCTTGAGCGCGCGTGCGGCTCCGTTCGGCCGGTAGCCCAGCGCCTGCATCGACTCCACGACCCGCTGCCTGGTCGCCGGGTCGACGTTGGTGTGGCCGTTGGACACGCGCGACACCGTCTGCGGCGCGACGCCGGCGTGACGGGCGACGTCCGCCATCGACGGCCGGGGCCGTCCGGACCTGGACCTTTCCCCCATCGCCATGATCCCCTGTTTCCTTGTTTCCCCTGTTTCCGAGCCCTGACGACAGCCTAGGCCCACTCCCCGGGCGCCTGCGGCGCGAGGTCCCGCCCGTTCCTCGCCGCAAGACGCGCAGGACCGCGGGTCAGGGCCGGACGGCCGCGCCGAGGGCATGCCGGCAGGCCCGTTCGTCGTCCTCGCCGAACACGGCGAACACGACGCGGTCGAAACGGCCGGGGCGGGCGTCCCGCCAGTCGGTGACCGTGCGCAGCGCGACGGGAGTGGCCTCGCTCCTCGGGTAGCCGAAGACACCGGTGCTCACGGCGCAGAACGCGACGGTGCGGACGGCCGCCACCTCGGCGGCGAGGTCCAGGCAGGCCCGGTAGGAGGAGGCGAGCAGCCCCAGCCGGGGTACGGCCGGATCGGTCGCGAGCAGCCGCGGCGCCTCGCGGACGTGGGCGTCCAGGGAGTCAACCGGCCCGATAAGGGACCCGTGATGTTCAAATGCGACAGCCCGTGGGTGCTGACGCGCGTGTGTCAGCCCCGGGCGGCGCGCACGACGTCGGCGAGGGGCGTGGCGGGGCGGCCGGTGAGGCGGGGGACGGCGTCGCTGACGCCGTCGAGTTCGCCGGACGCGATGGCCGTGTAGGTGGACACCCAGGCGTCCAGCTGCCACGGCGGGGCACCGTAGGAGGCGCGGGAGGCATAGGCCTCCTCGAGCGTCTCCGGCCGGTAGACGACCGCGCGTCCGAGCTGCTCGGACAGGATCACGGCCGCTTCGTCCAGGGTCAGGGACTCGGGGCCGGTCAGGTCGTAGGCGACGCCGCTGTGGTCGTCCGGACGGGAGAGCACCGCGGCGGCCGCGTCGGCGATGTCGTCCTGGCCGACGAACGCGGCACGCCCGTGTCCGGCCGGACCGCGGATGACGCCGTCCTCGCCGGCCAGGTCGGGGACGAACTCGGCGTAGAGGTTGTCCCTGAGGAACGTGTACGCCAGCCCGCTCGCCCGGATGTGCTGCTCGGTGTGGAAGTGGTCGCGCGCCAGGGTGAAGGTGGCGTCGGGGGCCGCGCCGTAGAACGAGAGGTACACCAGGTGCCGTACTCCCGCTTCGGCCGCGGCGTCCACGAACGCCTTGTGCTGGGCGAGGCGGTCGGCGCTCTCGGAGGCGGACACCATGAAGACGGTGCGGACACCGGCGAGGGCCTCGCTCACCGCGGCCCGGTCGGCGTAGTCGCCGCGCACGGCCACCGCGCCGGGCAGCCGCGGAGCCCGCTCGGGGCGGCGGGCCACCAGGGTCTGCTGGACGCCCCGCTCGGCCAGCCGGCGGGCCACCCGCCCGCCGAGACGGCCGGTGGACCCGGTGACCGCGATCGCGGGGGCGGACCCCTCGGATGCCGCGGAGGTTGCGGGTGCGGCGGAGGTGGCAGAGGCCACGGGTGTTGTGGACGCTTCGGATGCCTCGGACATGAATGGGTCTCCTCGTGTGGTGACGTGGGTGCCCCGCCGGTACCCGTCAGGATTCGAGCCGGTCGAGGAGCCGGTCCGCCCCGAGGGGGGACGGAGAGGGCCCGCTCGCCGAGGTCTGAGGGTACGTCGGGGTGTCGGGGGTCGATCCGGACGAGGCGGGCCCGGGGCGTCCGGCGCACCACGTCCTCCATGGGCAGGCGGATCACCCCCGGGGTATTGAATCCGGCGCCGAGTTCCAGCACGAGCAGGCTGCTGTCCGTGGGCGCGGCCTCGAGCCACCGCACCAGCCGCCGGCCGCACCCTGTCCCGGGCGACGCCGGCGGTGAGGCCGTGGTCGGAGTCCTTCGCGTCGGCCACGGCCTCGTCGCCGGCGGCGAAGGCGTCGAGGACGCGCACGGGGCCGAACGCCTCCGCGTGGGTGCAGGTCGGCATCCTCGGGTACCGCAGCCGCGGGTCGCCGGGCGGACCGCGTCCTCGGGCCCGTCAGGCCGGCGCCGACATCGCGCCTGCCCGGGCTAGACCAGGCCGGCGTTCCAGTCCAGTTGGCGGGTGAGGGTGTCGCCGGCCGGGCGGGGCGGGGGCGGGCCGGCGGACGGCCGTGGGGCTGGGGTGTGGGTGCCGCGGGAGATGTTGCCGCTGACGGTGGTGTTGTGCTCCACGCGGGGGCGGCGGAGCGTCTCGTAGAGGGTGAGCGCGGACTCGTGGTCCGGGGCGTCGCGCAGGCACTTCGCGAGGATCACCGCGTCCTCCAGGGCCATCGACGCGCCCTGTCCGGTCGCGGGGGAGGCCGCGTGCGCAGCATCGCCGATCAGCAGCGTGCGGCCGGAGCGCCACGGGGTGCCGTTCGGGACCTCGGCGGCGTCGGTGACCAGCACGGGGGCCTTCGTGGACGCGACGATGTCCGCGGCGGCCGTTCGGTCCGGGCGCAGCAGCGGGACGAGCAGGTCGCGCCAGTGGCCGGGTCCCGCGTGCGCGATCTCGTCGGCGGTCAGCGGCTCGTCGGCGTCGACGCGGGCGAACCAGGAGGTCTCCCCGCCGGGGGACGTCATATGGCCGAAGGCGACCGCGCTGCCGCGGATCATGGTGATGCACGCCGTCTCGTCGACGTCGCTCACCGGAGCGTCGGCGGTGTAGCCGTAGAAGACGCGCTGCCCCGCGTGACACGGCACCGCGGTGGGGGCGGTCGCCCGGCGGACCGTGGAGTTCAGGCCGTCCGCGCCGAGCAGCAGGTCTCCGGTGGCCGAGCCGCCGTCCGCGAAGTGCGCGGTGACGCCCTCGGGGCCCTCCGAGACGCAGACGAGGCGCGCGCCGTGGACGATCTCGACGCCGCGCCGCACGGCCAGCGCCTGCAGCGCCGCGCTGAGCTCGCCGCGGCGCAGGCACCGGTACCGCAGCCGCGGGTCGCCGGCCTCCCCGAGGGGGACGTGGGCCGCCTCCGCGCCGGTCGCGTCCACGACGCGCATCGAGGTGAGCGGGAAGCCGAGCGAGGTCACCGCGTCCGACGCGTCGATCTGGGCGAGCGCCCGCAGGCCGTTGCTCGCGAGGGTGAGGAACGCGCCGACGTCCTCGGCGGAGTCGGGGTGCGCCTCGTACACGACGGCCCGCTGCCCCGCCTTCCGCAGCGCCAGCGCCGCCGCGGCGCCGGCGATCCCGCCGCCGATGACCAGTACGCGCGCCATCCCTGTCCCCGTTCTCTCCGTGTCCGGACGGGTCCGGACGTTTTCCGGACGTGCACGGGTCGTCCTGCCCGCGATCCTGTGCGGGGGAACGTCGGGGCGGTGGGCGGGAGTTCCCCGGCGTCAGCGCCCGAGGGACGCCAGCAGCGCCGCGAGCTGTCCGAGCGGTTCGGGGCCGACGATACGCAGGACGACGGTGTCCGCGCCGGAGGCGTGCAGGGCGCGGACGTCGTCGGCGGCCTGTGCGGGTGTGCCGGAGACGGTGAACACCTCGTCCTGCGGGCGGCCGAGCCATGCGCCGTGGCCCTCGGTGTGCGGGTGCAGGGTGCGGGCGACCTCGTCGGCGTCGTCGCCCACGCAGGCGAACGACAGCACGGTCAGGGTGTGCTCGGGGCCGGCGCCGCCCTTGGCGGTCAGGGCCCGGGTGTTCTCCAGGTCGCCCGGCCCGTGGCCCTCGGCGATCAGGACGCCGTCCGCGACCCGTCCCGCCAGTTCCAGTGAGCGGGGCCGGACCACGCCCGCGACCACCGGCGGGACCTGGGCGGGAGGATGCACCAACGCGATGCCGTCCAGGCGCACTTCACGGCCGTCCAGCTCGACCCGCTCACCGCGCAGCAACGCGCGCACGGAGGTGATCGTCTCTTCCAGCAGGGCCAGCGGCGACCGGGGGGCCACGCCGGCCGACTCCATCCACTCCCGCACCCCGTGTCCGACCCCGGCGACCAGCCGTCCGGGGAACACACGGGCCAGCGTGGCCAGTTCCATGGCCAGCAGCGCCGGGCTGCGCAGCGGGGCGGGGGCGATGCCGATGCCGACCCGGATGCGTGCGGTGGCTCCCAGTGCCACGGCCGCCGCCGACACCCCGCCGTTCCACCCGAGGTCCTCGACCACCCACAGGTCGTCCACGCCGAGCGTCTCGGCCTCCCGTGCGAACCCGGGCAGGCCCTCGGGCGCCCAGTCCCGGTCGTACATGACGCCGATCCGCACGCGCGCCTCGTGCGACTCGTGCGCCTTCTTCGCCTCGTGCGCCACGTTCGTCGTGTTCGTCATGGCTCGGAACCTGCTTCCTGTCAGGCCGCGGAGGCTCCGCACCGACGAGCGTCGGGGCGGAGCCTCCGGGGTGGGGGGAGTGGGGGGAGCGGGGTGGCGGACGGGGGTGGGGGGAGCGGGGTGGCGGACGGGGGTGGGGGGAGCGGGGTGGCGGGCGGGGTGGGGAGAGCGGGGTGGGCGAGCAGCCCCGGGGTCAGCCCTTGACCGGCTTGCCGCGGCCCCAGGCCCACGCGAGGCGGTCGGCGCCGGACTGGTTGGTGGTGGCCAGCCAGGGGCGGTCGGCGGGGCCGACGAGGGTCTGCACCGAGTAGATGTCGTCGGTGCGCAGACCCGGCCAGTACACCGAGCCCATCTTCAGTTCGCGGAAGGTGTCGGTGACGGCCTGGATGAAGTTGACGAAGTTGTCGTCCGGCGTCTTCACGTCGTAGTTCAGACCGGTCGTCATCGGGGCGCCGAACTCGTCCGCGACGGTACGGCTCGCGCAGTCGCCGATGCGCACCTTCAGGTCGGCCACCCACTGGTCGTAGGTCGCGTAGTCCTTCCAGAACCCGTAGTGGTGCAGGGAGAGGTACGTGCCCTTCAGGCGCGGGTCCGCGCAGACCGTGGTGACGTGGTCGTTGTAGCCGGCGCCGCTGACGAAGACGCGATTGCGCGGCACCTTGGAGTACGTCGACAGCCACTTCGCCGCGATGTCGGCCCACTGGGCGTCGGTGTAGCCGTGCGGCTCGTTCATCGGCTCGAAGTAGACGCGCTTGTCGTTCTTGTACGCCTTGACGACGGTGTTCCACATCGGCCAGTAGGCGGCCTCGTCGTCGATGAAGCCGTCCTTCTGGGCGCCCGTGCCCTCCCAGTAGGAGACGATGACCTTGAAGCCCTGGTCGGAGGCCGCGTCGATGACTCCGCGGTACGCCTTCCAGTACGCGCCGTTGACCGTGTACGGGTTGATCGGCAGCCGCACGGTGTTCGCGCCGAGATTCGCGCGGAACGCCGCGATGATCCGGGTCGCCTTGGCGTAGGTCTGCCGGTAGCTGTCCGTGGTCTTCAGGCCGGACAGCTGCAGGTAGTCGTCGGCGAAGTTGTCGCGTGGGTCTGCCCAGTTCACGCCCTTGAACTGGGTGGTGTCGGCGGCCGGCCGGGATCCGTGGTGCGCCGGGGAGGCGGCGGTGGGGGAGGCGGAGGCCGGGCTGCCGGCCAGGGTCGCGCCCGTGACGGCGGCGACGGCGACCGCGGCGAACGCGGCGCGCAGGCGGGGGGAGACGGAGGACGCTGCGGTGGGGGA
Organism: Streptomyces sp. SAS_272; assembly: GCF_052543235.1. Taxonomy (NCBI): domain Bacteria; kingdom Bacillati; phylum Actinomycetota; class Actinomycetes; order Kitasatosporales; family Streptomycetaceae; genus Streptomyces; species Streptomyces sp. SAS_272. The sequence goes on from NZ_JBMNDR010000001.1 coordinate 174,876, forward strand.
CTTGCGCATCTACGTGCCCTTTCAAGACGATGTTTACGTAACCATCGAGCTTCGCGGTGAACCCGCGGCACCCCCGAGGCGGCCCTGCGGTGGCGGGTGTTTACGTAAACATGGCGGCGCCGGAATCGTGGCACCCGGCCAGGTGATCGTCAAGGTTTCGCACGTGTGACGCCGGTAAAGCCGAGGTGTTCCCGTGCCTGCCGGTGCGTTCCCGCGCCCTGCGTGCCGGTGCGCAACGGTGCGTTCCCGTGCCCTGCGTGCCGGTGTGTTTCGGCGGGTGCCGGTGCCTGCCCGTTCCCTGCGTGCCGGTGCGTTGCGGTGCCTGCGCGTTCCCTGCGTGCCGGTGCGTTGCGGTGCCTGCGCGTTTCCTGCGTGCCGGTGCGTTGCGGTGCCTGCGCGTGCTCCGCGTGCCCGTGCGTTGCGGTGCCTGGGCGTGCCCCGCGTGCCGGTGCGTTCCCGTGCCTGCCCGCGCGGGTCCCCTCGGCGGCCCGCGCCCGGCGGCCCGCTCCCGGGGGTGCGGGGCCGCCCCGCGTGTCGCTCAGGCGCCCAGCGGGTTCAGGGTCAGCGGTTCGATCTTGCCCTCCAGCATCGCGCCCAGGCCCTGGGCGGCGCAGATGTCGGGGCGTTCGGCGATGTGCACCGGCATCCCGGTGGCCTGGCGCAGCATCTGGTCGAAGCCCGGCAGCAGGGCGGAGCCGCCGACCATCATGATCCCGCGGTCGGCGAGGTCGGCCACCAGGTCGGGCGGGCACTCCCGCAGCACTCTGCCGATGCCGTCCAGGACGGCGGTCAGCGGGGTCTCGATGGCGTCGCGGACGGCCGCGGTGTCGACCTGCACGGAACGGGCGAGGCCGGTCGCGACGTCCCGTCCGTGGATCTCGGTGGACGCGGGCCCCTGCGGCGTGAGGCCGTTGCCGGAGAGGGCGAGCTGCAGCGGCCGTACGGACTGGCTCGGCAGCATCAACTCGTGTTCGTGACGGAGGTGTTGCACGATCGCGTGGTCCACGGCCTCGCCGCCGACCGGGATGCGCTCAGCGGTCACGATCGAGCCGAGGGACAGCACGGCGACCTGGGTCGCGGCGGCCCCGCACACCATGATCATCGTGGCCTCGGGGCGCTCGACGGGCAGTCCGCAGCCGACGGCGGCCGCGATCAGGGTGTCGACGAGCTCGACGCGCCGGGCGCCGAGGCCCACCAGGGTCTCGATCGCGGCGCGCTGGGCGAGCGGGTCGGCGTCGTGCGGGGTGCAGGCGGCGGCCCGCAGGAACGGCTTGCGGCGCAACTGACGGCGGATCTTGTCGCCGATGAGATGGCGCAGCATGCGCTGCGCCATCTCGATGTCGACGACCGTGCCGCCGGAGACCGGGCGCACCACACGGATGTAGTGCGGGGTGCGCCCGGTCATCTTCTCTGCGAACTCGCCGACCGCGATCAGCGCGCCCGTGCGGGTGTTCACGGCGGCGGCGGACGGCTGGTCGACGACCAGCCCGGCCCCCTTCACATAGACCCGCGTCCGCGCCGCTCCCAGGTCGACGGCGAAGTGGCAGCGGCGCAGCTGCTCCAGACTGGCGGTCATGGCAGGTCCTCCCGAGAGCACAGACCGTGGGGGCCGCCGGTCGGCAGGCCTCCCTACGCATCGTGCGCGGGCGGGGAGGGGACCGCCCTTTCAGGTGGGCCGGGTGGGGCGCGGCTGAATGGGGGTTGTTCCGCAGACGGCGCGCGGTGAAGGGCGGTGAGGTGCGGCGAGGGGCCCCGCCCGTCGCCCTCGGCCCGCCGTCGGCCGGGCCGCGGTCTGCGCCCGCGCCCTGGAGCGCGCTGCCCCGTGCTCGCCCCGCGCCCCCGTACCCGCGCCGGACCTCGTACTCGCCCCGTGCCCCGTGCTCGCCCCGTGCCGCGGATCTGGTGCTCCCCCGTGCCCTGTGCTCGCCCCGTGCTCCGGGCCTGGTACTCCCGGTCCCCCTGTTCGTCTCGCCCCGTGCACCCGCCCCCTGCTCGTGCCCGTTCTGTCAGGCGAAGATGCCCTGGCCCGGGACCAGGATGCCCCGAGGGTCGTAGGTGCACTTGGCCGACTGCAGGGCTGCCCATGCCGGCCCGAAGTGGGCCTGCCAGTCCGCGGGGGTGAGGGGGATGCTGCCGACGGGGTAGTGCGTGCCGCCTGCCGCGGCGACCGTGTCGTAGGCGGAGCGGTTGACGGCCAGGAGGCGGTCGACGGCGGCCGTGTCGTCCGGCGCGGCCGCGCTCAGGATGTCGAAGAGGTACGACATCTCGTCGTCGGAGGTGCGCAGCAGCGGGGTGGTGAGACGCTCGCGCAGCAGGGGGTAGAAGAGGATGACGGCGCCGGGGCCGACGTCCGCCGGGGTGAGCCCGTCCAGCACCTGCGCGCCGAGGGCCGCGGCGGACGCGCCGGGGAGCATCAGGTTCAGCCACGGGTGGGCGAAGCCCCAGATGCCCGCCTCCTTCATGGCCGCGATGACGGGGGCGAGGCGGTCGAGGAAGTCGTAGTAGGGCTGGTCGGCGATCTGCACGGTGGCCGGGTCGTGGCGCAGGCCGCGCAGCAGAGCCGCGTCGTCGGGGGCGGGGCCGACCGGCGGGCCGTATGCCACCGCCTCCAGGACGTGGACGCCGAACGCGCCGGAGGCGTCCGCGTGGACCTGGCCCTCGACGTAGTCGAAGCGGCCCTCGTGGACGAGGACGCGCTGGTCGTCGAGGAAGGTCGCAAGGTCGCCGTAGGTCAGCTGGTAGCGGCGCACGGTCGTGGGCGCGGGCACCAGGCGCAGCGTGGCCTCCACGATGACGGCGCACTGGCCGAGGCCGGCCAGGACGGCGCGGAAGAGGTCGGGGCGCCGGGACGGGGAGCAGCGCACGAGTTCGCCCGCGCCGGTCACGACCTGCAGTTCCGTCACGTTGTCGACCTGGGCGCCGACCCGGTGGGCCTGGCCTCCGAGGCCGCCCACAGACAGCGTGCCGCCGACGGAGAGCTCGAGGTAGTCGGTGAACACGGGGGGTGTCAGGCCCTCTGCGAGGGTGGCCCGGGCGACCGCGCTCCACTTGGCGCCGGCGCCCACGGTGACCGTCCTGGACGCCGTGTTCACGGAGCCGATGCCCGAGAGCGGGGCGGTCTCGATGACGAGGCCGCCCTCGGCCTGCGCCTGGCCGAACGGGGAATGCCCCTGGCCGCGCGGCGCGACCGGCAGCCGGTGGTCGTTGCAGAAGCGGACCATGGCGACGACGTCGCGCACCGAGCCCGGGCGCAGCACCGCCGCCGGGCGGCGGTGCACGATGTGCCCGTAGTCGTCGGCGGCGGCGGTGAGCGACGGGGCGTCCGTGAGGAGGGTTCCGTCCAGCCGCGGGACCTTGGCGAGGGTCGCGGACGTCGCGGACGCGGAGGACGCTGAAGACGTGGACGCGGAGGCGGAGGCGGTCCCCGACTCGGCGGCGGTCGCGGCCCAGGAGCGGGACGCGGTGTCGAAGGCGACCACCGCCGCTCCGGTGACCGTGAGTCCGCGCAGAACGGTACGTCGGGACGGTGTGCGAGACATGCGTAATTCCACCTCTCGATCTTCATGAAATCTTCAAATCTCCCACAGCCTAAGGCAGTTCACCGCTTCAGCGGTTCGGACGTATGTGCCCGCGGCGGGTACCGCGCGCCCCGCCCCCGCTGCGACAAGGCGGGCGCCGCGAAAGCCGTGGACGACGAGCCCGCGGGGCCGGCTCGGGGACGGCGGGGGACGGCGAGGCCGGTCGCGCCGTCGCGCCGGCTTCCGTCGGCCATCCCGCAGGGACGGCACGGCCGGCGCGCCAGGCCGCTCGGCGAACGTCACCGACAGGGCGTCCGGCGCGGCCCGTCCCCGACAGGGGCGCAGGTCGTCACCTTGCGCGGGGTGACGGGAAAGCCCGTGCCGGCCACCCGGCCGCCGTTCTCGATCCGGGCGTGCCGTCCGGCGCTGTTCACGAGCCGGCGGAGGGCGACCAGGTCAGTTTCACGACGAGATGCCCCTCCGCCGTGCCCTTGGCGATGATGGCGCCCGTCTCCGCCGACAGCTTCACGCCGAACTCGATCTCGACGCCGTCGGGTTGCAGCGTCCCCTCCCGGAACACCCGCAGCGCGGACTCGGCGGCGGCGCGCACGCCCTCCAGGGCGCCCTCGAAGGTGCGGGCCGCCTGCACCGTCCCGTCGCCGCGGGCCACCAGCCGGGAACCGGACCGTCCCTCCGCGACCGCCTCCACGGCGACCACGGCGCCGTCGTCCGTCCTGAACTCCACCAGTCCGTCCACGGTCTCCCCCGTAACCCCTTCTCTGCTCCGCGTTCCACGTTCCGCGTTCCGCGCGGTCGTCCCTCCCGCACCGCCGCTCTGCGCGTCTTCATTGTCACGGACGGTGCGCGCGACTGTCCTGCGTTCCGTGCGCCTGGTCGGTGCGGATCACCCCGAGCTCCGCCAAGTCCTGCGGTCGCAGGCGCAGTTGATCCGCCGTCGCGTCCGCCTCCTGTGGGGGCCGCTTCAGGATCGCCGCCGCCGACTCCGGCGCGATGACGGAGAAATAGCTGTCCGGGGTCGCCCAGGTGCGCCCGGGAGCGGCCAGCGCCAGCGCGCCGCCGGAACCGCCCTCGCCGATCACCAGCGTGGTGAGCGGCGTGCGCGCGGCGGCGACCGCGCCGAACAGGTCCGCGATCGCCGCGCCGGCGCCCTGCCGCTCCGCCTGCGCGTCGTTGGCCGCGCCCGGCGTGTCCACCAGGGTCAGCACCGGGACGCCGAGCCGGCCGGCGAGCCGGATCAGCCGGGCGGCCGTGCGGTAGCCGGCGGGCCGGGTCGCCGCACCGGTCTGCGCCGCGTACGCGACCGTACGGCCCTGGTGCAGGCCGAAGCCGCACAGCATCCCCTCCGGGTCGGTCCCGCCGCACCGGTCGCCGGAGATCGCGAGCCGGTCGGTGAAGTAGGCGTCCAAGTAGGCCTGCGCACGGGGTCGTTCCGGCGCACGGGCGCGTCGCACCGCGTCCCGGCCGGTACGCGGGAGATCCGTCGCCCCGAGGGCGCCCGGCACGGGGGCGGGCTCGACCGGGGCCCGAGTGCCGGGCGCGGCGGAGGCGGGCGCATGCCCTGGGGGCGGCTGCGCGGGACCGGCGGGAGGCTGCGGGCCGGATGTGGTGTGCGGGTGCTGGGCGGGCTGTGCCGCCCTCGCCTCGGGCGCGTACGGTCCGCCGGGGGCGGCGGTTTCCTCCGTTGGTCGTCCGGCCGCGGTCGTCCCGCCGGTCAGGAGGCGCAGCCAGCGACCCAGTACGTCCCGCAGCTGCGTCACGGGCACCACCGCGTCCGCCGCCCCCGCCGTGAGCTGCGCCTCCGCCGTGTAGGCGGCCGGGTCGGCGTCCGGCGGCCGCACCCGTGAGCCGGCGAAGCCGACCTGCGCGCCCGGCAGCGCCAGCACCACGTCGGCGCCCGCGCCCAGGGTGGCCCAGCCGCCGCCGGTCGTCGGATCCCGCAGCACCGCGATCTGCGCCAGCCCGGCCTCCCGGGTGAGCGCCGACTCGCGTGCCACGCGCTGGAGTTGGGTGAGGGCCAGCATGCCCTCCTGCATCCTGCTGCCGCCGGTGGCGACCAACGGCACTACCGGCAGCCGGTGTTCGCGGGCGTACGCGTACGCCGCGACCAGCCGGTCGCCGGTGCGCTCGCCCAGCGAGCCGCCGAGGAAGCCGAACTCGAAGGCGATCAGCACCGCTCGGACCCCCTCGACGTCGGCGACGCCGCAGACCACGGACTCCGACTCGCCGGTGCGCCGGGCGGCGCGCTCGCGCGAGGCGTCGTAGCCGGGCCAGCCGAGCGGCCCGTCCGGCGGGGACTTCCGCTCCCCGTGCGGGAGTTCGTGGAACCCGTCGGCGACCAGGGCGATGAACTCCCGTGCGCTCGCTCGCTGCGCCGTCATGCCGGCAGCGCCCGCTTCATGATCTTTCCCATGTCGTTGCGGGGCAGGGCGTCCAGGTAGCGGACCGTGCGAGGTCGCTTGTGCGGGGCGAGGCGGAGGGCGACGTGGTCGGCCAACTCGCGCTCACCGGGCGGCGACTGCGGATCGGCCGGCACCACCCAGGCGACGACCCGCTCGCCGAGGTCCGCGTCCGGCTCCCCGGTGACGGCGGCCTCCCGCACCCCGGGATGCTCCAGCAGGGCGTTCTCGATCTCGCCGGCGCCGATCTTGTAGCCGCCGCTCTTGATGAGATCGGTCGCCTTGCGTCCGACGATCCGTACATATCCGTCGGGGTCGCGGACGGCCACGTCGCCGGTGCGGAACCAGCCGTCGGCGGTGAAGGCGGCGGCCGTCGCGTCCGGCCGGTTGAGGTACGCGGTGAAGAGGTTCGGCCCGCGCACCTGGATCTCGCCGACGCTCTCCCCGTCGTACGCCTCGACGACCGACCCGTCCTCCTCGACGAGCCGCAGCTCCACCCCCGGCAGCGGCACGCCGACGGTGCCCGCCCTGGCCTCCCCGTCGGCCCGCACGGAGGTGTTCATCAGCGTCTCCGTCATGCCGTACCGCTCGATCACCCGCCGTCCGGTGGCCTTCGCGATCCGCTCGTGGTCGTGCACGGGCAGCGCGGCCGAGCCGGACACCAGCAGTCGCGCCCCCGCGAGCGCCTCGGCGAGCCCGGGGTCGGACGGCAGGGCCTCGGCGATGCGGTGGTACATCGTCGGCACCCCGAACAGCATGGTCGCGCCGGCGGTCAGCTCCCGTGCGACGCCCTCCGTGTCGAACCGTCCCAGATGCCGCACCGACCCGCCCCGGCGCAGCGGCCCGAGCACCCCGAGCACCAGCCCGTGCACATGGAACAGCGGCAGTCCGTGCACGAGGACGTCGTCGCCGGTCCACTCCCAGGCGTCGGCGAGCGCGTCCAGGGTCGTGGCGATCGCCCGGCGCGGGATGACCGCGCCCTTGGGCGGCCCGGTGGTGCCGGAGGTGTACACGACGAGGGCGGGCTCCTCGTCGTCCGACGGCTCGTACGACGCCTCGCCGTACGACGCCTCGCCGTTCAGCGGCTCGCCGTCCGCCGCCGGACGCGCGCCGCCGTGCCCGTCCACGTCGACGTCGATCCGCGGCAACGCGCGCAACGGCGCGGGCAGTTCGTCGCCCGCGGCCGCCAGGACCGCGCTCGGCGCGCTGTCCGACAGGATGTGCCCGAGCTCCTTCTCGCCCGACTTGGGGTTCAGCGGCACGGCGGCCGCCCCGGCGAGCAGCACGCCCACCACGCCCACGGCGGTCTCGAGGGAGGACGTGGCCCACACGGCGACCCTTCCCCGCTCCCCGCCTCGCGCGAGCGGGTGGACGTCCGTCGCCTCCCGCACGCGTCCGCCGACGGCGCGGGCCGCCCCGGCGAGTTCCGCGTAGGACAGGGAACGCTCACCGAACCGCAGGGCGGGGCGGCCGGACGGATCGTTCGTCAGAGCGGGGAAGAGAGGCGACACGGGACGGACTCCTTGCACGGCTGAGGTGGGCGACAAGCAGGTTCCTACCCCATGCGCCGCGCCCGCACCTCCCCGTCCTGCCCGTTCCACCGCGCCTCGACCGCGCGGCCGAGGCCGACCGGGCCCACGCCCGCTCACGACGGCCGGGCCATGTGCGGTGACCCCGTGCAGGGTGGGCCCATGTGCGGTGACCCCGTGCAGGGTGGGCCCATGTGCGGTGACCCCGTGCAGGGTGGGCCCATGTGCGGTGACCCCGTGCAGGGTGGGCCCATGTGCGGTGACCCCATACAGGGCGGGCCCATGTGCGGTGAGCCCATGTGGGCCCGGTCAGGTCGGCCGGGCCGGTGCGGGGGCGGTCTTGTTAGCCTTCCGGTGATCGGACAGTCGTACGAACAGGGAGTCCGTCGTGGCCCGTATCGCGCTCGTCACCTACGACCCCCGGCCGGAGCCGAGCAAGGACGCCGACCTCCCGGTGCTGCTCGGCGCACTGCGTGAAGCGGGCGCGGAGGCAGACGGCGTCTTCTGGGACGACGCGGACGTGGACTGGGCCGCGTACGACCTGGTCGTCATCCGCTCCACCTGGGACTACAGCTGGCGGGCGGACGAGTTCGCGGCCTGGACCCGCAAGGTCGCGGCCCTCACCCGGCTGGCCAACCCTGCCGACGTGGTGCGCTGGAACGCCGACAAGCGGTATCTCGGAGAGCTGGCGGCGGCCGGGGTGCCGACCGTGCCGACACGCTACTTCGCGCCCGGCGAGCCGGCCGAACTGCCCGACGGCGACGAGTACGTGATCAAGCCCGCCTCCGGGGCCGGCGCGCGCTACGCCGCCCGCTACTCGCCCGACGGCCACGAGACGGCCGTCCGCCACCTCGCGCGGATGCACGCCGAGGGGCTGACGGCGATGGTGCAGCCGTATGTGCGGGGCATCGACGCCGGCGGCGAGCGCGCCCTGCAGTTCTTCGGCGGCCGCCTGCTGCACGCCAGCCGCAAGCGGGCCGTCCTCGCCCCCGGCGCCGCCTTCGACGCGGACAAGGTCGCCCACCCCGGCCTGGAGCCCTGGACGCCGTCCCCGGCCGAGCTGGCCGTCGCCGAGCGCGCCCTGGCCGCGGTGCCGGACGCGCCGGAGCTGCTCTACGCCCGCGTCGACCTGGTGGACGGCGACGACGGGGAGCCGCGGGTGATGGAGCTGGAACTGGTCGAGCCGAACCTCTTCCTGTTCCTGCACCCGCGGTCGGTGCCGCCCGTCGTCGCGGGCATCCTGACGGCTGCCGGGGCGGCTCCGGACGGCACGCGGAACCGGGGAGCCGCCGTCACTCCCTGACGGCCGTCCGCTGCAGCAGGCCCCAGGTGAACTCGGCGACGACCTCCCGCCGGGCCCCCCGCCCGTCCGGCGCGGAGAAGGCCAGTCCCCAGCGGGCGGGGGCGGTGCCCTCCAGGGGCCGGGCCGGGGCGAAGGCGTGGGCGGCTTCGTCGACCGTGCAGGACCAGGGGCTGAGGTCGGCCAGGGACTGCAGGAACGGCGGCCTTGCCCCCGGGGCGCGGACCAGCCACTCGTTCCAGACCGAGCCGTTCGGGGCGAGCAGCACCTCGAAGCGCAGGTCGGGCCAGAGCGGGAGCGGCCAGAGCCATGCCTCGCAGTCGAGGTCGCCGACGCGCCGGGCGGTTCTCGACTCGGGTTCGCCGAGGACCGAGCGGTGCCGGGAGAGCGAGCCCCGCGCGTGCGGGGAGTGGACCATCGCCTGCCAGCGCTTGTTGGCCTCCCTCATCTGCGTGAGGGAAACGCCCAGTTCGTGGCGGGCGTTCTCCACCAGATCCGGATTGTGATCGGCCATGCGGCGCAGCAGGACCAGCTGGAAGTCGAGCGGCGTGAACGAGCCCGCGAGGCGTTTCTGGGTCGGCATGCGCCCCATCCTGGACCACCGCGCGACTCACGACCATTGCCCGCCGCAACACCTTATGACAGCCTGTGTTCGTCATGCCGATCGCCTGTTGATATCTCGAACACGGGCACTGAGACTACAGACTAAGGGAGGGGGCCGGTCGTGGGACGCCTCGTACCTGCCGTGACCCGAGCTCTCGACATCCTCGAGCTCTTCCTCGACGGGGACGGTACGCTCTCCGCCCCCGACATCGTGCGCAAGCTCCAGCTTCCGCGCACCACCGTGCACGAACTCGTGACCACACTCTCCGCCCGGGCGTACATCGTGCCCGTCCCCGGACAACCCGGACGATACCGTCTCGGGGTACGTCCCTACCAGCTCGGCAGCCGGTACGCCGAGCAGCTGGACCTCGCCGCCGAGGGTCAGCAGATCGCGCGCACCGTCGCCGAAACGTGTGACGAGACGGTGCACGTGGCGATCCTGGAGGGGGCCGACGTCATCTACATCGCGAAGGTCGACTCCACGCACGCGGTCCGGATGGTGTCGGCCGCCGGCCGCCGTCTGCCCGCCCATTGCACCTCCGTCGGAAAGATGCTGCTGGCCTCGCTCCCCGAGCAGGAGCTCACCGCGCGCATCCCCGACGACGCCGAACTCGTGCGGATGACCCCGAACAGCATCACCGAGCCGAAGGCGCTGCGGGCGGCCCTGGCCGAGATCCGGGAGCGGGGCGTCGCGGTCGAGAACCGAGAGTCCAATCCGGACGTCAGCTGCGTGGCCGCGCCGGTGCGCGACCGCACGGGGCAGGTCGTCGCGGCCCTGTCCATCTCCGTCCCCATGATCCGCTGGAGCGAGGAGCGCCGCGGGGATCTGGAGCAGCTCGCCGTGAAGGGGGCCGGGGAGCTGTCCGAGCTGCTCGGCTACCGGAGCGCGGCATGACCACCCGGTACGAGGTGGCCGTGCGGGCCGGGGCGGTGCTCGGCGAGGGGCCGACGTGGGACCCGGCCGCAGGCCGGCTGCTCTGGATAGACATCCTGGGCTGCCGGCTGCACGCGTACGACCCCGCCACCGGCCGGCGCACGGTCCGCACGACCCACCAGCACGTCGGCGCGGCCAAGCCCCGGGAGGGGGGCGGCCTGGTCCTCAACCTGCGGGACGGCGTGGGCCTCCTCGATCCGGACGGCGGCTTCCGCTGGCTGCGCCACGAGCCCGTCCCGGGACGCCGTGCCAACGACGCGGCCGTCGCCCCGGACGGCTCCCTGTGGGCCGGCACCATGCGCTACGACGAGGCCCCCGGCGGCGGCACGCTGTCCCGCCTCACCGGCGAGGGGTCGGCCGAGGTGGTCCTCGACGACGTGGCGGTGAGCAACGGGACGGGCTGGAGCCCGGACGGCACGCTGATGTACTACGTCGACTCGCCGACGCGCCGCGTCGACGTCTTCGACTTCTCGGCGGACGGGCGGGCGTCCGGCCGGCGTCCCTTCGTGGCGATCGAGGAGGGGGCCGGGTTCCCCGACGGCCTCACCGTCGACGCCGACGGCTGCGTGTGGGTGGCGCTGTGGGACGGGGCCGCGGTACGCCGCTACACCCCCGCGGGCGTCCTGGACCGGCAGATCGACCTGCCGGCCCCGAGGATCACCGCCTGCGCCTTCGGCGGCCCGGACCTGACGGACCTGTACGTGACCACGGCCCGCGTGGGCCTCGACGCCCCCCACCCGACGGCGGGCTCCCTCCTGGTGCTCCCGAACGCAGGCCAGGGCGTGCCCCAACCGGCCTTCGCCGGCTGACCGACGCCCGCGCCTGACGGCCTGACGGTCTGTCGCCTGACGGCCCGACGCCCTGACGCCTGACACCCTTCCGCCCCCACCGGGAAGGGGCGGGCGCCGGGCGTCTACGGCAGGCCCGCCCGCTTGCGTTCGTCCACCGTCAGCGGGGGGCCGGGCAGGGGCGGGCGGAGAGGGCCGACGGCGGCCGCGGCCAGCGTGGAGGGGGACAGCAGAACCTGAGGGCCGCGTTCCAGCGACGTCACGTCCGTCACCCGGCGGGCCATGCGGCCGTTGCCGGTGGCGGTGAGCATCAGCCGGCCGACGTACGCGGCCACGAGCCGGTCCCGCCGGGTGGGGCCCGTCTCGGTCGCGCCGGGGTAGAACACGTCCTGGCCGACGGCGAGGTCCCAGGCGGTCGCGACGGGCCGGGCCACCGCCTTCTGCGCGCGCCGGGACAGCCCCGGCGCGCCCCACCCGTGCCGCCGGACCGTGTCGCGCAGGAGCACCGCGCTCTGCGCGGCGACCGCCAGGCCGTGCCCGTAGAGCGGGTTGTACGCGGCGAGGGCGTCGCCGAGGACGACGAAGCCGTCGGGCCAGGCGGGCGCCCGCTCGTAGAAGTGGCGGCGGTTGACGGTGGACCGGGTGAACGCCACCTCGGACAGCGGCTCGGCCTGTTCGAGGAGCTGCCCGATGACGGGGTGGCGCAGCTCCTCGCGGGCGAAGCGGACGAAGTCGTCGCCGTCGGGGGAGGGTTCGCCGCCCCGGGTGCCGTTGAGGGTGACGATCCAGCGGCCGTCCTCGATGGGCAGCAGGAACCCGGCGCGGCCGGGGCCGGCGTCCCGCGGGTCGGGCTGCACGTTGACGATCGGGTACCCGGAGCGGGCCGGCTCGGGCGCCAGGTACAGCCGGCTGGCGTAGGCCAGTCCGGAGTCCACCTCGCGCCGTTCCGCGGCCGGCAGCCCGAGCTCCGTCAGCCAGCCCGCAGCCCGCGACCCGCGCCCGCTCGCGTCGACGACCAGGCCCGCCTCGACGACGCGCTCCGCGCCGCCCTCCCGCACCCGCACGCCGGTGACCGCGCCCGCGTCCCCCACCAGCCCCGTCACCTCGGCCCCCGAGCACAGTTCGACCCGCTCGTCGGCCAGCACCCGGGCCCGGACCGTCGCGTCCAGGAGGTCGCGGCCGGCCAGGATCACGTGGTGCGACTCGGGCCAGCGGCGGAACCAGCCGCGCGGGCCGAGGACCACCATGTCCGTCGTCACCGGGGCCCGGCGCGCCCCGGCCGCCCGGAGCGCCCCGGTGGCGTCCGGCAGCAGCTCCTCCACCGCCCGCACCCCGCCCGACCACAGCATGTGGGCGTGACGTGCCTGGGGCAGCCCCTTGCGGGGTGCGGGGCCGTCGGGCAGCACGTCCCGCTCGATGACGACGACCCGGTCGGCGAGGCCGGTCAGGGCGACTGCCGCGAGCATGCCCGCATGGGATCCCCCCAGGACTACGGCGGTTCTGGCGGGGTTGGAGGGTTCAGTCATGCGTGGAGATGCTCTCTGCCGGGGCGGCCGCGCGGGCGCGGACCGCCTGGATGTCGTCGGGGTGGCGCAGGGCCTGGGACACGGCCTGGATCTCCCGCAGGAGATACGTGGTGTCCGGGCCGGAGACGGAGGGAGGGGAAGGAGAGGGAGAAGGAGAGGGAGAGGCGGACGCGGGGGACGTTGCGGGAGGGGCGGAGACCGAAGCGGGGGACGCCGCGGACGTGGCGGCGGCTCGGGGAGCCGGGGGAGCGACGGAAGCCGGCGAGGCGGCCCCGCCGTCGCTCCGCGGGGGCCGGGTCGCCTCGGGGGCCGCCGGGCGGTGCTGCGCGCGCTCCCGCGCCTCCACGGCGTCCAGCAGTGCCACGGCGGCGGCCAGGGCCTGGGCGCGGCCGCGTTCGACGCCGAGGGCGACGGCGGCGTCGTAGGCCCGGGCGCGCAGATCGTCGTCCAGGCGGCGGGCCAGCGGGAGGAGGGCGTCGCGGATGAACGTCTCACGGCGGATCAGCCGCAGTTCCGGGGTGGCGCGCAGGTCGAACGGCTCCCGGCCGCCGGTGACGCTCCGCATCAGCCGGGACAGCGGCTGCAGGCTCCGGTGGCGGCGGCGCACCCGCCACCGCTCCTGGAGGTACTGGCCGGCGTGCGGCACGATGAAGCCGATCGCGACGAGCGTGGCGGCGACGCAGGCGGCCGACGGCGCGATGCCGGTGTTCAGCCAGTCCAGGTCGTGCCCGGTCCAACGCGCGCCGACGGCCGTCAGCTTGGCCGCGCTGAACAGCAGGTTCGTCACATAGCCCGCCCCCAGGAAGCGCAGTCCCCAGCGCAGCCACGCGTCGAGGCCTTCGGTGCGGCTCCAGTTCCACACCAGACGGGCCGTGACCGAGCAGGCCACGGTGTGCGCGACCAGGTAGAGCAGGATCTCCTCGCGCATGAAGGGTGTGTTGGCGTAGTACGTGTCCAGGTCCCGGATGCGCTCCACGGGGACGTCGGCGAGCGCGAACAGCACCCACAGCGCGACCACCACCGCCGCGTAGACGGAGACCACCAGGCGGGTCGTCCGCCGGGTCTGGGCCGAGCGCTCGGTGCGTCCGTTGCGCCAGGCGATGATCAGCAGCAGCCAGGACGCGGACAGTGCCGTGAGCAGCGAGTACACCCAGGGCGCGGCGATGTTCGGCACGCCGGTGACCCGGTTGGTCCAGGCGATCGTCTTCGGCGCCGCGAAGACGAACACCGCGCAGCCGAAGACGAGCAGGCCGCCGACCGCGCGCAGCAGCGGGTCCCGCCAGAGCTTGACGATGCTGGGCAGCTTGATGGCCAGGGCGGCGCCCATCACCACCGTGGGCAGCCAGAAGGAGATGTACAGCCCGTGGGTCACCGCAGCGTCCCCCTGCGTCCGCGGTAGCCGAGGGTCCGCTGGACCGCGGCGGTGTCCGCGACCCCCGGGGCGGCGGACGGCCCGGAGCCGGCGAGGTAGCGCCGGAAACGGGCGGCCAGCCGGTGGCCGAAGTCGTCGGCCTCGGCCTCGTCGTCCTCACGGGAGCCGTTGCGGGCGGCGAAGGCCAGGGCGGCGGACTCCCAGCCGGAACGGCCGGCCAGGACGCCGGCGGCGACCGTGCCGAGGCCGTGGTGGTGGTGCCGGTGCCCGGCGTGCAGATGCCACAGTTCATGCCCGAGGATGACCAACTGCTGGACGGCCTCGGCCCGTTCCTCGACGATGACCAGATCGAAGTCCTGGAACTCCACCCAGAGCCCGGTCACGTCGATCTCGTCGGGGAACCGCTCGAAGCGCACCTCCACCGGCCGTCCGCCACGCCGCTCGGACAGTTCCTCGCACAGGGCCCGGCACAACTCCCGCACCCCTTCGGGCCGTTCGGCGCGTGCCCGCAGCGCGGCGGAGAGATCGCCGGTCAGCTCGCGCATGGCCGGGCCGGTCCTCGCGCGCCGCAGCATCGAGGCGATCCGGGCCGCCGTCCCGCGCGCGCCCGCGACGTCCATCGGCTCCCCCTTCCGGCCGCCCGGCGACGGCCGGTCCGAGACTACGCGGCTGGTTGTGTCCGCGTCACGAGAAGTCGTTGCACGGTCAAGGACAGAAAGCGCTGTCGGAAGTCGCGCCGAAGGCATTGACGAGCGGCCGTTGTGAAATCTACGGTCCGTTCGAAGTAGCGATCACGTTCCGGCATGTCGAACCGAGCGGCCCACCGGCCCACCAGGCCGCGACGCGACGGAGGAGGTCCGGGGAGGGCCGGCCGCCCGGGCGTCGGGGCGAGACCGAACCCGAAAGGCCAAGATGAGCACCGCCCGCTTCACCCTCGACCCCGCCTTCACCGTCGGCGAGGTCGACCCCCGTCTCTTCGGCAGCTTCGTGGAACACCTCGGCCGCTGCGTCTACACGGGCATCTACGAGCCCGGTCACCCCAGCGCGGACGCCGAGGGCCTGCGCACCGACGTACTGGACCTCGTCCGCGAACTCGGCGTCACCGCCGTCCGCTACCCCGGCGGCAACTTCGTCTCCGGCTACAAGTGGGAGGACTCCGTCGGCCCGGCCGCGGAGCGGCCCCACCGTCTCGACCTGGCCTGGCACTCGACGGAGACGAACCGCTTCGGCCTCTCCGAGTACATCGGATTCCTCCGCAAGATCGGCCCGCAGGCGGAGCCGATGATGGCGGTCAACCTCGGCACACGCGGCGTCGCCGAGGCCCTGGAGCTCCAGGAGTACGCCAACCACCCCTCCGGCACGGCCCTCTCCGACCTCCGCGCCGCCCACGGCGACAAGGAGCCGTTCGGCATCAGGCTGTGGTGCCTGGGCAACGAGATGGACGGCCCCTGGCAGACCGGCCACAAGACGGCCGAGGAGTACGGCCGCGTCGCCGCCGAGACCGCCCGCGCCATGCGCCAGCTGGACCCCGGCGTCGAGCTCGTCGCCTGCGGCTCCTCCAGCCAGTCCATGCCGACGTTCGCCGAGTGGGAAGCGACGGTCCTCGCCGAGACGTACGACCTCGTCGACTACATCTCGCTGCACGCCTACTACTGGCCCGAGGACGGCGACGTCGACTCCTTCCTCGCCTCCGCCGTCGACATGGAGTCGTTCATCGACAACGTCGTGGCGACCGCCGACCACGTCGGCGCGCGGCTCAAGTCGAAGAAGCGGATCAACCTCTCCTTCGACGAGTGGAACGTCTGGTACCTGCGCGAGTGGGAGGAGCACGCGAAGGGCCTCGAGCAGGGGGACTGGCCGCAGGCCCCACGCCTGCTGGAGGACAACTACAGCGTCACCGACGCCGTCGTCTTCGGCTCGCTCCTCATCGCGCTGCTGCGCCACGCCGACCGCGTGACGGTCGCCTGTCTCGCCCAGCTGGTCAACGTGATCGCGCCGATCCTCACCGAGCCGGGCGGCCCGGCCTGGCGGCAGACGACGTTCTTCCCGTTCGCGCAGGCGTCCCGGTACGGCCGCGGGACCGTCCTGGACGTGCGGGTGGACTCGCCGACGTACGAGACGCGCAAGCACGGCACGGCGGACCTGCTGCACGCCACCGCGGTCCGCGCCGAGGACGGCACGGTCACCGTCTTCGCCGTGAACCGCAGCCGTGCCGACGCACTGCCGCTGCAGGTCGCCCTGCACGGGCTGGAGCTGACGTCGGTCGTCGAGCACAGCGTGCTCGCGGACGCCGACCCGGACGCCCGCAACACTCTCGCCGACCCCGAGCGGGTCGCCCCGCACCCGGCCGAGGGCACCGCACTGACGGACGGCACGCTGACGGCGACGCTGGAGCCGCTGTCGTGGAACGTGATCCGGCTGGCGTAGGACCGGTCGGGGCCTGGACGGGGTCGGCGGCGGGCCTGGCCCGCGGCTGACCCCACCCGGTTTCCGGGCAGGGCGTCCGACCTTCCGGCAGGACCCTTCAGGAGCGGGGGTGAACGTCCGCTCCCGCGGAGCGGGGCAGGGACCGCGCAGGATCGCCGTGTGGGCGATCCGGCAGGTCATGGGACGGTCCGTGGCGGTGCGCAAGCTCAACTGCCGTTGGGCTCGGGGCAAGATGCCCGGCTGCGGCCGGATCCGCTTCCGCCGGCGGTCGAGTTCCGTGAACCTCGACCCCACCAGGTCGCCATCCCCCTCTGTCAAGAGGGGAGGATGTCAAAATGGACGCATGAGGATCTCGGCAAGAGCGGACTACGCGGTGCGGGCGGTGCTGGAGCTCGCCGTGCGGCAGGGCGGCGACCCGGTGAAGGCGGAGGCGATCGCCGCCGAGCAGGACATCCCGCACAAGTTCCTCGAGGGGATCCTCGGCGACCTGCGACGCGGCGGGATCGTCGACAGCCGGCGCGGCGGCGGCGGGGGCTACCGGCTGGCCCGCGACCCGGCGGCGATCACCGTCGCGGACGTCATCCGGGCGGTGGACGGCCCGATCGTGTCCGTGCGCGGCGAACGCCCGACGGGACTGGAGTACACGGGGTCGGCGCAACCCCTGCTGCCGCTGTGGATCGCACTGCGGGCCAATGTGCGCCGCATCCTGGAGGGCGTCACGATCGCGGACATCGCCGCCGACGCGCTGCCGGTACCGGTGAAGGAGCTGGCGGCGGAGCCGGCGGCCTGGGAGAACCCGTGAGCGCGACGGTCCGGGTCCCGCTCCGAGCGGCGGTCCGGGTCCGGCTCTGAGTGGCGGTCCGGGTCCCGCTCCGAGCGGCGGTCCGGGTCCTGCTCCGAGCGGGGGTACGGGTCCTGCTCTGAGCGGTGTGGAGTTCCTCGACGCCGGGACTGTCCGAGGCCTGTGGACGCAATGGTCAACTCCCATTGTTTTCCGGCGAGTTCGGGCATCCCGAGGGGTGTGAACGGGACTGGGTGAATGGCCGGAGTTCTACCTGGCCGCGCCTCAGTGGCATTCCTACGATGCGATCGCCCCCCCAGTTCTTCACAGGAACTCCACAGGTTTTCCGTTGAACCAAGGAGAGTGACCATGGCAAGTGGGCTGCTTCTGGGCGGCGCTGTCGCCGCTCTGATCACCGCGGCGGTGCCCGCGCACAACTCGTCCCCCGTGTTCGACAACCCGCCGCCGGACAAGATCGTCATCGATGTCGCCACGGTGAACGGCTCCGGCTGTCCCGCGGGCACGGCCGCCGTTGCCGTGTCCGAGGACAACACCGCCTTCACCGTGACCTACAGCGACTACCTCGCCCAGGTCGGCGGGGGCTCCAACCCCACGGCCTTCCGCAAGAACTGCCAGCTCAACCTGGTCGTCCACGTGCCGTCGGGCTTCACGTACGCCATCGCCAAGGCGGACTACCGCGGCTACGCCTCACTCCAGTCCGGCGCGAGCGCCGTGCAGCGGGCCTCGTACTACTTCCAGGGGTCGTCGCAGACGGTGTTCAAGAACCACAACTTCTCCGGCTCCTACAACGACAACTGGCAGGCCACCGACAGCACCGACTGGGCCCAACTCGTCTGGGCCCCCTGCGGAGTCCAGCGCAACTTCAACATCAACACCGAACTCCGGGTGAACGCGGGCTCGTCCTCGCCGAGCAAGGTCAGCTTCATGACGATGGACTCGACCGACGGCGACCTCAGCACCGTCTACCACATGGCCTGGCAGCAGTGCCCGGCGAAGTGAGCGGTCCGCGACCCTAGGGTCACTTCGCCGCGTGGGTCACGAACGCGGCCCACGCGGCGGGGGAGAGGGCGAGCTCGGGACCGCCCTCGGCCTCGGAGTCTCGGACATGGATCCGCGCGGGACAGGCGGCGCCCTCCATGCGGTCGCCGCCGCTGCTGCAGCCGGACCCGCTTCCGTCGAGCGCGACCTCGACCTCGACACAGTCGCCGGGCGTCCTGTACGGCGCGGAGGCGCCCGGCGCCGTCGCGGCGATCGTCGGCGAGCCGGCCGCCCGCCGGGAGGCGGTGGACCGTGCCCCGGCACCCGGCAAGACGGTGCGGGCGGAGGCCGACGTCCTCGACTCGCTGACCCTGGCGAAGAGGCCGCCGGTCTCCTGGGCGATCATGGGGCCTCGGCCCGCCGCGCGGTGGGCGGAGGGGGCGGGTGGGGCATGGGACGCGGTCGCGGTGCGGTGGTCGTCGGCGGGGGCATCGGCGGGCTGGCCGTGGCGATCGGGCTGCGCCGGATCGGTTGGGACGTGACGGTCCTCGAACGCGCCCCCGCCTTCGCCGACGTGGGCGCGGGCATCTCCCTGCACGCCAACGGGGTGCGGGCGCTGGACGCGCTGGGCGTCGGCGAGGCGATCCGCACCGTCGTGCGCCCGCTGTACACGGGCGGCACCCTCACCCCCGACGGCCGCCTGCTGTCCCGGATGGACGGCGCGGCCCTCGAGCGTCGGCTCGGCACGCCGGTCGGCGGTGTTCTGCGTGCCGACCTGCACCGCGTCCTGCGCGAGGCGCTGCCCGAGGGGTGCGTGAAGACCGGGGTGGAGGTGACCGGCGTCGACGCCGCGGGCGGGGACGCCGATCTCGTCGTGGCCGCCGACGGCGTCGACAGCCGGCTGCGCGCGGAGCTGTTCCCGGGACATCCGGGCGCGGTGCACAGCGGCTCGACGGTCCTGCGGGCCGTCACCGCGCGTCCGCTCCGCGAACCGCCCGCCGACCTGGAGCTGACCTGGGGCGCGGGGGCCGAGTTCGGGCACATCCTGTTCGCCGACGGCCGGGCCGAGTGGCACGCGGTGCTCACCGCACCGCCGGGCGTCCGCCACCCCGATCCCCTCGCCGAGATGCGCCGGCGCTTCCACGGCTGGCACGACCCCGTCCCGGCGCTCCTGGACGCGACCCGGCCGCAGGACGTCCTGCACCACGACGTCAGCGAACTGGTCACCCCGCTCCCGACGTTCACCGTCGGCCGGGTCGCGCTCCTCGGCGACGCGGCGCACGCGATGACCCCGAACCTCGGCCAGGGGGCCGGTCAGGCGCTGGAGGACGCGGCCGTGCTCGCCTCCTGTCTCGCGGCCGAGCCCACCACCGCGTCCGCGCTGCGCCGCTACGACGCGATACGGCGACCGCGCGCCCAGTCCGTTGCCCGCGCGGCCCGGCAGGCCGGCCGGATGGGGCACCGGCTGACGCATCCCGTCGCCATGGCCCTGCGCGACACCGCTGTGCGGCTGGTGCCGTCCGCGGTGATGCTGCGCGTCGCCCTCCGGCACGCCGACTGGACGCCACCGCACCTCGGGTGACGTCCAGCCGGGCGGGGGTGCTCACATGGCGGGCGTCAGCGTTCGACGCCGAGGGTGAGCGTTCCCGCGTAGCCCGACGAGGTCGAGCTGCCCAGCGCCGTCAGGGTGAGCAGGCCGGAGGCGGCCCCGGCGTCGTCGTAGATGGAGTCCTGGGCGAGGGTCGTGCGGGTGACCCTGTTGGTGGAGTACGGGGAGACCCGCGCGACGGCGGTGGTGATCGTCTCGTCGAAGAAGAGCTGGCCGGTATGCAGTTCCTGACCGCCGGTGAAGGAGCCGTCCGAGGTCAGGGTGACGTTCGTGTGGACCTTGACGTGGATGTGCACGCAGCGCCCGCGGTACCAGCCGGGGTAGACCGTGGTGATCGAGGCGACGCCGGACGCGTTCGTCAGGACGCCGCCGCGCAGGAAGGTGCCGCTGTCCGGCTCGGTGTGGCCGTTGTTGCCGACGAAGCCGGAGTACTCGCCGAGGGCGTCGGCGTGCCAGAGCTCCACCAGCGCGTTGCTGATCGGGACGCAGGTGTCGTCGTCGACCACCGTGAGGGCGAGCTTCAGCGGGATGCCCGCCTTGCCCTCGGTGATGTCGGCGCGGACGTACTGTCCGTCCAGGTAGTAGGGGCCTTCGGTCATCTCCTTGGTGAGGGTGCAGACGGCCGCGGCGGCGACGGGGGCGGTGCCGTCCGCTTCGGGGGTGGGGGCCTCGGGCCTGGCGGCGGCTCCGACGGCAAGGGCCGCCGCGGTCGCGCCCGTGGCGACGAGCACGGTGCGGCGTCCGATGGGGGTGCGCGCATCTGAAGTGTCTGTCATGAACACGGCACCTTAGGAACGGTTCCTGTACGGAGGCTGTCAGTCGGGCAAACCGGCGGAACGTCAAGGGCCTTGCAGGACAGGACAGGACGGCATGCCCGGGGTCGCCCTCATGGGCCCGCGATGCGGAGGCCGTCGTGGCTTTTCGGTGCTTTTCGAAGACTTTCGCGGTGGCGCGAGAACCGTTGACGCGCAAAGCGTTCGATTCTACGTTCACCGTCCGGCGACGCGACTGTCGTTCGGCGTCACGAACGGTGAAGTCCCCCACTGAAGGAGCGTTCGCATGAGCCGCACGCCCCGCACTTCACACCCGTCCCGCCTGTCACGTACACCCCGCCCGTCCCGCCTGTCACGTACATCCCGCCCCTCCTGCCCGCCCCGTACATCCCGCCCGTCACGGTGGGCGGCGCTGCTCTGCGTGCCGGCCGCGATCCTGCTGGCCCTGACGCCCTCCATCGCCTCCGCCTACCCCGACCCCGGCACCGTCACCGGGGCCACGGTCGTGCACGACCCGACGATGATCCGGACCCCTGGCGGCCGGTACCTGCTCTACGCGACCGGCGGCGGACTCTCCTACCGCACCTCCACCGACCGCAGGACGTACAGCGCGGGCGGCGACGCCTTCGCCGGCAGGCCCGGCTGGTGGTCGTCCTACGGCACCACCGAGGCCTGGGCGCCCGACATCTCGTACCAGGGCGGCAAGTACCTGATGTACTACGCCGTCTCCACCTTCAGGACCAACCGGTCGGCGATCGGCCTGGCCGTGTCGAGCACCGGCCTGCCGGGCTCCTGGAGCGACCGCGGCATCGTGTACACCTCCACCGCCTCGAACGACTACAACGCCATCGACCCGAACCTCTTCGTGGACGACGACGGCTCCTGGTGGCTGTCGTTCGGGAGTTTCTGGACGGGGATCAAGATGATCCGGATCGACCCGTCCACCGGCAAACAGCTCTCCTCCGACACCGCCCGGCGCTCCATCGCGTCCCGCGGCACCCCTCCGAACGCCGTCGAGGCGCCCTTCGTCGTGAAGCGCAACGGCTTCTACTACCTCTTCGCCTCGTACGACACCTGCTGCGCCGGCACCAGCTCCACCTACAAGGTCAAGGTGGGCCGCGCCACCAGCGTCACGGGGCCCTACCGCGACAGGAACGGCGTCGCGATGACCAACGACGGCGGCACACCGGTCCTGGAGTCGCACGGGCGCTACATCGGCCCCGGCGGCCAGTCGATCCTGCACGACACGGACGGCGACCTGATCGTCTACCACTACTACGACGGCAACACCAACGGCACGCCCAGGCTGGGCGTCAACCTACTGAACTGGAGCAGCGGATGGCCCGTCGCCTCCTGACCCTCCCGACCCTGCCGACCTGACCGCGCTGCTGCTCGCCCTGGCGGCCGGACAGCCTTCGGCGAGCGCGGCCACCTTCACCGACCCGGTCAAGACCCAGGAGGGCGCCGACCCCTGGATCTCGTACTACGTCCGCGTCGTCGACCAGTGAGCCGGCAAGGTCGGCGACGTGGCGAACTGCTCCACGGCGGCCGCGGCCGACGTCCGCCGGTGGACATGGCCGAGCAGCACCTGCCAGCAGTGGAAGCTCAGCCCCGTGCAGGGAAGTTCGGTGACGGCGGGTCCGTGGGTCCGCGGGTCCGCCGTCACCGAACCTCTCGCGCGTGACCCGTGATCTGTCCTAACCCGCCTGGCCCATCCCCGCGGCGTTCGGCCAGCTCTGGGCGTTGGGCCAGCCGGTCGCCGCGGCGGGGGAGAGACCGTTGGTGCCCCTGACCTGGGCGGCCGTGAGGCCGCCGCGGGCCGGGACGCCGGGCGGCGTCGGGCCCATCGGCGGGGCGGGAGCGACCGGCGCCATGGGCGGGGCCATCGCGGGGGACATCGCCGCGGGAGACATCGCGGCCGGCGACATGGGCGGAGGGGCCATGGCGGCCGGCGACATGGCCGCCGGATACATGGGCGGAGGCGACATCGCGGCCGGCGACATCGCGGCCGGCGACATCGCGGCCGGGGACATCGGCGGAGGCGCCATGGCCGCCGGGGCCATCGCCGCCGCCGGGGCCATGGGGGCCGGCGCCGGAACGGGGGCCGGGGCGGGAGCGGGCGCGGGTGCCGGGGCCGGGGCCGGGGCGGGCACGGACTGGGGGAAGATCTGTGCCGCGGCCGGCAGCGGCACCCCGGCGCCCTCGGACGGCGCGGGCTGCGCCGTCGCAGGGGCCATGGCCGGGGCCATCGCGGCGGCGGGCATCGCCGCGGCGACGGCGGCGGCGGCCGGGGCGGCGGCCAGTCCCGGCGGCGCCATGCCCATGGCCTGAGCGGCGAGGCCGGGCATGCCCGCCCCGTTGGTGACCAGCCGGTCCACCGCCGCCGTGCCCGAGCTGTAGCCGGCGCCGGCGCTCAGCTCGGGCACGGGGGCTCCCCTCCTGGTCCCGTACAGCACTTGCTCCATTCCGGACACCAGACGGCGCACGTCCACCTGGGGGCGCACCACGAGCCGCAGGAAGCGGCTCGACGAACCGATCTTGTTGCCGCACTCGCGGACCAGGATGCGGTGCTCGGCGAGCAGCCGGTCGCGCACCACGGTGCCCTCGGCGCCGACGGGCAGGCGCACGAAGAGGAAGTTCCCCTGGGAGGGGTAGACGGTCAGGCCCGGCAGGGCGCTGAGCTGGCTCGCCATGTCGAGGCGGTCCCGGCGTATCTGCTGCAGGCTCTGCGCGTACTCCGCGCCGTGCTGCTTGAGGATGAACACGACGTGTTCCGCGAAGGAGTTGAGGTTCCACTTCGGGAGCATCGAGCGGACCCGGCCGGCCAGCGCCGGGTTGGCGACCAGGTAGCCGAAGCGGATGCCGTGCAGGCCGAAGTTCTTGCCCAGGCTGCGCAGGACGATCACGTTGGGCCGCAGCATCGCCTCCTGGACGACGCTCGGCTCGGCCTCGGCGTCCGCGAACTCCAGGAACGACTCGTCGATGACGATCAGGTCCAGGTCGGCCATCGCGTCCATGAACTGGACGATGGCGTGCTTGTGCAGGAACCCGCCGTCGGGGTTGTTCGGGTTGCAGATGACCGCGGCCCTGGTGCCGCGCGCCCGGATGAACTCGGAGTACTGCGCGAGGTCCAGGGCGAAGCCGCTGGACTCCTGGAGCGGGAACATGTCGACCCGCTTGCCGGTCTCCATGGGCTGGTCGGTCCAGCGGCCGAAGGTCGGGACGGGGACGGCGAGGGACTCACGGACCAGCAGATGGTCGATCCAGGTGATCAGCTCGGTCGAGCCGTTGCCCATGGCGACGGCCTGCGGAGGGAGCTGCAGCAGACTGCACAGTTCCGCGGTGATCGTGTCGGCGCTGCTCGGGTAGTACGTGATGATGTCGCGCAGCCGGGCCGCCATCTCGTCGAACATCGCCGGGGTGGGGAAGTAGGGGTTGCAGGGTATGCAGAAGTCCACCGGGCCGACCCCCTCGCCGCCCTCCCGTGTCAGCGCCGCCATCGACGGGCTGTGCGCCGCGTTGTTGCGGAACAACGAGGAGACGTTGTCGGCCATGGAACCTCCGTATGGGGCGGGCCCGGCGGGGACGACCGGGCCCGTCGTCATTGGGTGGCCCGCGCGGGGGAGCACGGGCCGTCCATACATACGGGGGTTCGGGTGGTGGTGTTCAACCGCTGAGAAATCGGTAAGAAGTTGTGGTTTAGCTGTGAATCCGAGGTCGTCGGAGGTGCTGGCGGCTCAGGAGCCGAACGAATGGACCGTCGTCGTCCGGTACGTCTGCCCCGGGCGCAGCACCGTGGAGGGGAACGAAGGCCGGTTCGGCGCGTCCGGGAAGTGCTGGGTCTCCAGGCAGAGCGCGTCGCCCTGACGGTAGGTGCGGCCGCCGGCGCCGACGAGCGTGCCGTCCAGGAAGTTGCCCGAGTAGAACTGCAGGCCCGGCTCGGTGGTCGCGATGCTCAGGGTGCGGCCGGAGGCGGGGTCGCGCAGGACGGCGACCGGCTCGGGCCGGGCGGTGACGCCCTTGTCGAGGACGTAGTTGTGGTCGACGCCCTTGCAGTGCAGCGTCTGCTCGTGGGCGACGCGCAGATCCCGGCCGACCGCCTTGGCCGTGCGGAAGTCCAACGGGGTGCCGGCGACGTCGGCCGGTTCGCCGGTGGGGATGAGCCCCTGGTCCACGGGCAGGTAGCGGGCGGCGGCGATCTCCAGCTCGTGGTCGTGCACCGAGCCGCTGCCCTCGCCGGCGAGGTTCCAGTAGACGTGGTTGGTGAGGTTGACGACGGTGGCCTTGTCGGTGGTGGCCTCGTAGTCGATGCGCCAGTCGCCGCCGCCGGTGAGGGTGTACGTCACCGTCACCTCGAGCGTGCCGGGGTAGCCCATGTCGCCGTCGGGGCTCGTCAGGCGCAGGCGCAGACCGACGTCCGGGCCCTCGGTGAACGGCTCGACGTCCCAGACGCGCCGGTCGAAGCCCTCGGTGCCGCCGTGCAGACTCCGGTCCCCGTCGTTGAGGGGCAGCTGGTGGCTCTCGCCGTCCAGGGTGAAGCGGCCCGCGGCGATGCGGTTGCCGAAGCGGCCGATCAGGGCTCCGAAGTACGGGCTGCCGGCCACGTAGTCGTCGAGGGCGGAGAACCCGAGGGAGACGTTGGCGTACCGGCCGTCCCGGTCGGGGATCTCCAGAGACTGCACGATGCCGCCGTAGTCGAGGACCTTCAGCCGGGTCCCGCCGTTCTCCAGCGCCCAGCTGGAGACCTCGGTGCCGTCGGCCAGCACGCCGAAGAGCGTCTTCACTGTTTCCCGCCTTCCACTTCCCGTTGCCGCCCGCCCCTGGAAACACGAGCGGGCCCCGCCTTCCGGCGGGGCCCGCTCCTCGGTTCAGGAACCGGACTTGCGCTTGTTCCAGACGTCGAACCCGACCGCGATCAGCAGGGCGAGGCCCTTGATGACCTGCTGCCAGTCGGTGCCGACGCTCAGGAGGTTCATGCCGTTGTTCAGCACACCGAGGACGAGACCACCGATGATCGCGCCGAGGACCGTGCCGACGCCGCCGCTCATGGACGCGCCGCCGATGAACGACGAGGCGATCGCCTCGAGTTCGAAGTTGAGACCGGCCTTCGGCGACGCCGCGTTCAGCCGGGCGGCGACCACGAGACCCGCCAGGGCCGCGAGCACGCCCATGTTCAGGAAGACGAGGAAGGTGACCTTCTTGTCCTTGACGCCGGACAGCTTCGCCGCCGGCAGGTTGCCGCCGATCGCGTAGATGTGACGGCCGAAGACGGCGTTGCGCATGATGTAGCCGTAGCCGACCACCAGCAGGCCGAGGATGATCAGGATGATCGGCGCGCCCTTGTAGCTGGCGAGCAGCATCGTGACCGTGAGGACCGCGGCGGCGATGGCGACGAGCTTGAGCAGGAAGAGGTTCCTCGGCACCACGTCGAGCGCGAACTCCTGCTGACGCTTGCGGTCCCGGATCTCCTGGAGGACCACGAAGGCCAGCAGGGCGAAGCCCAGCAGCAGCGTGATGTTGTGGTAGTTGGTGTTCGGGCCGACCTCCGGCAGGAAGCCGTTGCCCATCTTCTGCAGACCGTCCGGGAACGGGCCGAGGGTCTGGCCCTTCAGGAAGA
The DNA here is from genome assembly GCF_052543235.1 of Streptomyces sp. SAS_272. Lineage (NCBI taxonomy): Bacteria > Bacillati > Actinomycetota > Actinomycetes > Kitasatosporales > Streptomycetaceae > Streptomyces > Streptomyces sp. SAS_272. The sequence continues at coordinate 201,069 of NZ_JBMNDR010000001.1, forward strand.
TCTCCGTCAGACCGCGGAAGAGCAGCATGCCCGCCAGGGTGACGATGAAGGAGGGTATGCCGAGATAGGCGATCAGGAAGCCCTGCACCGAGCCGGCCGCCGCGCCCACGATCAGGCACAGCACCAGCGCGACGGGCCACGCCACGTCGTGCTGGACGGTGAGGACGGCCGCGAAGGCGCCCGTGAACGCCGTCAGCGAGCCGACCGACAGGTCGATGTGGCCCGCGATGATCACCAGCATCATGCCGATCGCGAGGATCAGGATGTAGCTGTTCTGCAGGACCAGGTTGGAGACGTTGCGCGGCAGCAGCAGGTCGCCGCCGGTCCACACCTGGAACAGGACGACGAGCAGGCCGAGCGCGATCAGCATGCCGTACTGGCGCATGTTGCGGCGCAGGCCGTCGAGCATCACCTGCAGCAGCCCGCCGCCGGAGGCGGAGCCCCCGCTCTTCCCGGGCGGCGCGGCCGCCGGGCTCTTGTCGGTCACGTCCGTGCTCATCGCGTTACCTCTTTGTCCTTCGTCATCTGACGCATCAGCACTTCCTGCGTGGCCTCGGCCCGCGGGAACTCGCCCGTGAGCCGTCCGGCGGCCATCGTGTAGATGCGGTCGCACATACCGAGCAGTTCCGGCAGCTCGGAGGAGATGAAGACGACCGCCTTGCCCTGGGCGGCCAGCTGGTCGATGACCGTGTAGATCTCGAACTTGGCGCCGACGTCGATACCGCGCGTCGGTTCGTCCAGGATCAGCACGTCCGGACCCGCGAAGATCCACTTGCTGAGGACGACCTTCTGCTGGTTGCCGCCGGACAGCTTGCCCACCGGCTCGAAGACGGTCGGAGCCTTGATGTTCATCGACTTGCGGAAGCCCTCGGAGACCTGCCGCTCCTCGTGCTCGTCGACCACGCCCCGCTTCGCGACCTTGTTCAGGGCGGTCAGCGAGATGTTGCGGTTGATCGTGTCGATGAGGTTGAGGCCGTAGTGCTTGCGGTCCTCGGTGACGTACGCGATCCCGTGGCCGATGGCCTCGGCGACCGTCTTCGTACGGATCTCCTTGCCGTCCTTGAGGACGGTGCCGCCCGCGTGCCGGCCGTAGGCGCGTCCGAAGACGCTCATGGCGAGCTCCGTGCGGCCCGCGCCCATCAGGCCGGCGATGCCGACGATCTCCCCGCGGCGCACCTGGATCGACACGTCGTCGACCACCTTGCGCTGCTGGTCGATCGGGTGGTGCACGGTCCAGTCGCGGATCTCCAGGGCCGGAGCCGCGTCCTTGTCCGCCGCCTCGTGCGGAGTGCGCTCGGGGAAGCGGTGGTCGAGGTCGCGGCCGACCATGCCGCTGATGATCCGGTCCTCGGTCGTCTCCGCCGACTTCACGTCGAGCGTCTCGATGGAGTGCCCGTCGCGGATGATCGTCACCGAGTCCGCGACCTTGCGGATCTCGTTGAGCTTGTGGGAGATGATGATCGAGGTGATGCCCTGCTTCTTCAGCTCCAGGATCAGGTCCAGGAGCTTGCCGCTGTCCTCGTCGTTCAGCGCCGCGGTGGGCTCGTCGAGGATGAGCAGCTTCACCTTCTTGGAGAGCGCCTTCGCGATCTCCACGAGCTGCTGCTTGCCGACGCCGATGTCGGCGACGCGGGTCTCCGGGTGGTCGTCGAGACCCACCCGCCGCAGCAGCTCCGAGGCGTGCCGCAGGGTCTCCCGCCAGTCGATGAACCCGCCCTTGGCGTGTTCGTTGCCGAGGAAGATGTTCTCCGCCAGGGAGAGGTACGGCGACAGCGCCAGCTCCTGGTGGATGATCACAATGCCGTGCTGCTCGCTCGCCCGGATGTCCTTGAACCGGACGACCTCCCCCTCGAAGAGGATGTCGCCGTCGTAGCTGCCGTGGGGATGGACGCCGGAGAGCACCTTCATCAAGGTGGACTTCCCGGCGCCGTTCTCACCGCAGATGGCGTGGACCTCGCCCTGACGGACGGTCAATGAGACGTCTGACAGCGCCTTGACGCCGGGAAAGGTCTTGACGATCGAGCGCATTTCCAGGACGGGTCCCGCCATGGTCGTGCCTTCCAATCCGTAAGGTTCGACGCTTACTTGAGCTGGTCCGCGGTGTAGTAGCCGCCGTCGACGAGCTCCTTCTGGTAGTTCGTCTTGTCGACGCTCACCGGCTGCAGCAGGTAGGCGGGGACGACCTTGGTGCCGTTGTCGTACGACTTGGTGTCGTTGATCTCGGGCTTCTTGCCGTTCAGGGTGGCGTCGACCATGTCCGTGGCGACCTGGGCGAGCTTGCGGAGGTCCTTGTAGACGGTCATCGACTGCTGGCCGGCGATGATCGACTTGACGGAGGCGAGCTCGGCGTCCTGACCGCTGATGACCGGCAGGGGCTTGGCGGCGGTGCCGTAGCCGTCCGACTTCAGCGCGGCGATGATGCCGATGGAGATGCCGTCGTAGGGCGAGAGCACGGCGTCGACCCGGCCGCTCTTGTACGACGAGGTGAGGATGTCCTCCATGCGCTTCTGGGCGGTGGCGCCGTCCCAGCGCAGGGTGGTGACCTGGGTCATCGCGGTCTGGCCGGACTTGACGACGAGCTTCTTGCTGTCGATGTACGGCTTGAGCACGCTCATCGCACCGTTGAAGAAGTACTTGGTGTTGTTGTCGTCGTTGGAGCCGGCGAAGAGCTCGATGTTGAAGGGGCCCTTGCCGGACGCCAGGCCCAGCTTGTCCACGAGGTAGGTGGCCTGGAGCTTGCCGACCTTCTCGTTGTCGAAGGACGCGTAGTAGTCGACGTTCTTCGAGCCGAGGATCAGGCGGTCGTAGGAGATGACCGGGATCTTGGCGTCGGCGGCCTGCTGGAGGACGTTGTTCAGCGACTTGTTGTCGATCGCCGCGATGATCAGTGCCTTGACGCCCTGGGTGATCAGGTTCTCGATCTGCGAGACCTGCTGGTCGGGGTCGTCCTCGCCGAAGACCAGCTTGGTCTTGTAACCCTTGGCCTTCAGGTCCTTCTCGACGTTGGCGCCGTCGGTGATCCAGCGCTCGGAGGACTTGGTCGGCATCGCGATGCCGATGGTGCCGCCCTTGGCGTCACCCGCCTTCTCCTCGCTGCCGCCTTCACCGGACTGCCCGCAGGCGGACAGGGTGAGGGCGAGGGAAGCGGCTCCGGCTATGGCGGCGAGGGCGGCTCTGCGGTTGCGCATGGTGATCATCCTTGATGTGTGTGCAGGGATCGGTCTCGCGCTGCGAAGGACGCTTCCGGAGCGACGCCGGAAAGACCGAGGAGCGATGTGTGGGATTCTGCGCGCCTGTGTCGGCTTCTGTGAAGCAAGGTTTCCGGAACGTTATGACCCGGCGTCGAACCTGTTCAGTTCACCGGGTAGTCGCGAGCCGAGGGGGGCCATGTCAATGTCCGCCCCATGGCGGGCGAGCAGGTCGAGGGCGAGACGTCCGCGACGTACCCGTTCCCGGGCTGTGGCGAGCGCCACATCGCGCATGTGGTGGCCGTAAGGGTAGATGCCCGGCGCCTTGGAGAGGCCGAACTTCAGGTAGAGCGGTGCGCCGCGCCGGATCAGCTCGGCGACCTCGTACATCCGAATGTACCCCCCGAGATCGTCGGGGGCCTCGATGTACATGTCCATGGGAGCGGCCGACACCCGCCGGATCTCCGTGAGATGATCGAGCGTCAGGTCGCTGGGCACGTTGACCGAGTCGGCGCCGAGACGCTCGTACACCGCGTACGCGGCCGGGTTGACGGGGCCGATGAGCGCCGACACCTTCAGCGTCGTGTCGGCCGGGATGACGCCGGCCGTGCGGGCGCGGTGCAGCGTCCACAGCACGCCCTCGTCGGCGACGAGCAGGCACTTGACGCCCAACTCCGTCGCCCGCAGGGCGTCTTCCACGCACCCGGCGACGGCGTCGTGCCCGCGGGCACGCGGTCCGCTGCCGCGGGAGTCGGTACGGGTCGAGCCGCCGATGTCCCAGGTGCCGCGCGGGCCGGTGAACAGGCACAGCTCGATGTCACGCTCGGCCGTGGAGTCGACCATGTCGGTGATCTCGGCGTCGGTCAGCATCCACACGCCGCTGCCCTGGCTGATCCGGTGGATCGGCACGTCGAGGCGTGAGGCCTCTTTCAGTATGACGGCCAGCGCTTCGGGGCCCTCGCACGAAGGGACCTCGGTGCGCCAGCGGCCGCCGCCCGGGAACCCGTGGGGTGAGGCGTCGGCGGGATCGAGAGCGGGCGCGCCCAGGCCGAGCGTGGCGAGCGCCTGCTCACCAGGTCGGCGAGCTGCCGTGGTGGAAGCGTCGGTGGTCACATGCCGTCCTTCGTGTTCGATATGTCGGTCAAGGTTCGCGGCTCAGGTCGTGCTGGGCTGGGTGTACACCGGCCCGGGACGCGTCAGGACGCCCCGAGCCGGCGTACGGCTTGGCGGGGGCCTACGGCCTGAGCAGCACCTTGCCCACCTTCGGATCACCGGAGCCGACCAGCTCGATGGCATCGGCGAACGCGGTCAGCGGCAGCTCGTGCGTGATGAGCGGCAGCGGATCGAGCAGCCCGGCCCCGAACACCCGGACCGTGTAGGCCCAGGCGTCCGGTGGAGCCCCGAAGACGGTGTGCACCTCCAGTTGCCGTACGACGAGGTCTGTCGGGTCCAGCCCGGCCGCACCGGGCGCCGGGATGCCCGTCAGCACCAGCCGGCCGCCGCGCCTGAGCAGCGAGGCGGCGGTCAGTGCGGCGGTCGTGGACCCTGCGGTCTCGATGACGACGTCGATGTCGTCCGGGAGTTCTTGGTCACAGGTGCGGAAGTCGGTGGCGCCGAACTGCCGGGAGAGCGCCTCCCGGTCGCCGCGCGTGCCGACGACCAGCAGTTCGGCGGGCGAGCCCGCCTTCAGGAACTGCACGGCGAACATGCCGAGCGTCCCGGTGCCGACGACGGCCACCCTCTCGCCCGGCAGGGCGTGCGCCTTGATCGCGGCGGCCGCGACGCAGGCCGCCGGTTCCAGCAGGGCCGCCGCGGTGAGGTCGGCGCCGTCGGGGAGGGCGTGCAGCAGCCGGGCCGGCAGGGTGAGGGTGGCGGCCATCGCCCCCGGCTGTGTGAAACCGGTCTCCTCGTACCCTTCCGTGCACAGCGTCGTCGCGCCCGTGTGGCAGCGGTCGCAGACCTGACAGTTGCGAAAGCCCTCACCCACCACCTTGCGGTCGACGAGCGACAGGGGAACGCCGGCGCCGACCGCCTCGACCGTCCCGGACCACTCGTGGCCGGGGGTCACCGGGTAGCGCACGTACCCCTCGGGCCGGTTGCCGTGGTACACCTCGCGGTCGCTGCCGCAGATGCCGGTCGCGTGGACGCGGACCAGCGCTTCGCCGGGGTCCGGCTGCCGCGGTTCGTGCGGGACGATGCGGTGCTCGCCCGGCGCCTCGACCACGACGGCTGTGCTCACTGCTCGGCGGCCTTCGGCTTGCGCTGTTCCCATCCCTCGGCCCAGAGGTCGAAGCGAGCCTGCTGCTGCGGGAATTCGGCGGCCGCGTCCACGTCCAGCTCGACGCCGAGCCCGGGCTTGTCGGAGAGGTGGAAGTAGCCGTCGACCACTTCGGGCGCGCCCTTGACGACCTTCTTGATCTCCGCGTCGGCGAAGTCGTTGAAGTGCTCGAGGATCTTGAAGTTCGGGGTGGCGAACCCGACCTGCAGGGAGGCGGCCGTGAGGACCGGTCCGCCGACGTTGTGCGGGGCGACGAGCACGTAGTGCGCCTCGGCGGTGGCGGCGAGCTTGCGGGTCTCCCAGATGCCGCCGATGTGACCGACGTCCGGCTGGATGATGTCGACGGCCTGGCTCTCGAACAGCTCGCGGAACTCGATGCGGTCGTGGATGCGCTCACCGGTGGCGACCGGGATGTCGACCTTGGCGGCGATCTTCTCCAGGGCCTTCAGGTTCTCCGGCGGGCAGGGCTCCTCCAGCCACGCGGGCTTGAAGGGCGCGAGCTCCTTGGCCAGCCGTACGGCGGTGGCGGGGGAGAAGCGGCCGTGCATCTCCAGCATCAGCTCGGCGTCCGGCCCGATGGCGTCGCGCACGGCCTCGATCAGGGAGACGGCGTACAGGCTCTGCTGGTGGTCCAGCTCGAAGTGCCCGGTGCCGAAGGGGTCGATCTTGAGTGCCTGGTAGCCGCGCTCCATGACGCTCCTGGCGGCCTTGTGGTAGGCCTCCGGGGTCCGCTCGGTGGTGTACCAGCCGTTGGCGTAGGCCTTGACCTTGTCGGTGACCTTCCCGCCGAGCAGCTGCCAGACCGGCACGCCGAGCGCCTTGCCCTTGATGTCCCAGCAGGCCATCTCGACGACCGCGATGCCCGACATCACGATCTCGCCGGCCCGTCCGTAGTCGCCGTACTTCATGCGGCGCGCGAGGTCCTCGACAGCGAACGGATCGGAGCCGAGGATGTGATTGGCCTCGGCCTCCTTCAGGTAGCCGATCAGCGCGTCGGTGTGACCCAGCATGCGGGTCTCCCCGACGCCCGTCAGGCCCTCGTCGGTGTGCACCAGGACGTAGGTCAGGTTGCGCCACGGCGTCCCGACCACATGCGTGCTGATTCCGGTGATGCGCACGGAAGTAAACCCTTCGGAGCCGTTCGAGATTTCGTCACGCGTTCGAAATGCTGACCAGACAGTAAAGACCGCGTGAGCGGGGTGTCAATGGGGCGAACAGGTATCACTTTCGACAGTTTCGGTGACGCTTTCGGACATTGGGTCGAGACGTTGTGGGGTAGGTCACTCTAGTTGACGCGCCGTATGGCCGGTTTCCCACACAACTTTCACAGGCGCAACCGGGAACGCGCTCTTCCGGGAACTTAGTCTCTCCGCGTCATGGACTACTGCCACCCGTGCCGACGGCACCTCAACGGCGCCCTCGCCTGCCCGGGGTGCGGCGCACCTGCCCGACAGCTACGCGCGTATCCGCAGGACGCGGACGGGCCGGAGCGATACGAGCCGGAGCGGTACGAGCCGGAACCGGCGGCCTACGAGCCGGAACCCCACGGTGACGCGTCGGCGCACGAGACGCCCGGTGCCACGTGGGACGACCGCGCCGCTCGTGACGATCGCGAACCTCCCGGCGAGCGCGACGATCCCGGCGTCGGGGGCGTCGGGGGCGTCGGGGGCGTCGGGGACGACGGGGCGCAGGGGCGGGCCGCGCGCCGCCGGGAGCAGGGCCGGGGCGGCCGACGGGGGCCGGGCGGCGCGCCCGGCGCACCGGACGTGAGCCGTCGCGACCGCAAGGCCTCCGCCCACCGCCGGCGCCGCAGGCGCGTGGTGCTGATCGGCGTCGGCTTCGTGCTGGCGGCGGGCGGCCTGAGCCTGGCCGAGCTGGGCGTGGACGCGCCGGGTTTCTCCTCGCCGGCCAACCCTGCGGCGGCCGGCGGGGAGTCGGCCGAGGTCGACGGGTCGGAGGCGGAGCCGAGTGCGTCCGGGCGGCCCCTGGACGACCGGGCCGGCACGGGCGAGGCCTCGCCCTCCCCGGACGCCTCCGTCTCGGCCTCCGCCTCCGGGTCTGCGTCGGCCTCGCCGTCCCCGACGGCCGGGACCGCCACGCCGGGCCCGGACAGGGAAGCCCAGTCGGGTGCCCGCCCCGGCTCCTCCGGGTCGAAGGCCCCGTCGGACGACGACTCGGGCGCCACCCCGGCCTCCGGCGCGTCGACGCCGGCCTCGTCCCCGAAGCCCTCGCCCTCGCAGACCTGCACCCGGTTCCTGTGGTGGTGCTCCTGAGGCTCCGCGGAGCCTTCCGGCGGCCCGTCGATGGTTGATTCTGCGCGCAGTTGTGCGGTTCGCCGGCCTGTTTGGACATCCCGTCCAGGGTGACGTGCAGGGCGTCCCCCGGGTGGCGAAGACCGTCCGGCGGGGCCCCGTCGAGGTCCGCGGCGACCGCAGGGGCCGCCGTCGGGCCTCCGCCCGGCCCGGGTGCCCGGATTCGCCAAAAGGGCTCGTGACCTGGCCATATGCGCCAACGGGACACTTCGCGTTATGGAACCGTGACGACCATTGCCCGCAACCCTCTTGACCGCCATGAATTGTTAGCGCTCACAATGACCTCCGCGTTCACCAGTCAACGCCCAACGGGGCAGGGGAGGTCGAGCGTCGTGCGCACAGCGTCCCGACTCGTCGTTTCCGTCGCTTCCGTTGGGTCCTCCGGGACCCCGGAGTGACATCCGCGGCGCGGAACACTCCGCCCGCATCGCAGGTCGTATCCACGAACGAGAGCCAAGGAGGGGCGCACGTGGCACACACCAGGCTTCGGCCGCCCACCATGGCCGACGTGGCACGCCAGGCCGGCGTGTCCCACCAGACCGTGTCCCGTGTGCTGGGGGATCACCCCAACGTGCGGGAGGAGACACGGGCCAGAGTGCTCCGCGCGATCGAGGAGATGGGCTATCGCCGCAACTTCTCCGCACGGGCCCTGGCGACCCGGCGCACCCGGACGCTCGGCGTGGTCGCTTCCGACACCACCCTCTACGGGCCGGCCAGCACGCTGTTCGCGCTCGAGGAGGCGGCACGCTCCGAGGGGTATCTCGTCTCGACGGTCAGCCTGCGCAAACTGACCATGGAGACGCTCTCCGAGGCCCTGGACCACCTCAGCGAGGGCGGGGTCGAAGGCGTGGTCGTCATCGCCCCGCAGCGGTCCGCGGTGGACGCGCTGGCCGAACTGCGTCACCCGTTCCCCGTGGTGATCGTGGGCAGCGGTTCGGGGGTGGACATCCCGAGCGTCAGCGTGGACCAGCATCTGGGGGCGCGGCTGGCGACGGGGCATCTGCTGGCCGCCGGCCACCGCAGCGTCTGGCATCTCGCCGGGCCCGAGGACTGGCAGGAGGCGGCCGACCGGGCCGCCGGCTGGCGGGCGACCCTCGAGGAGGCGGGCGTGGAGCCGCCCATGACGCTGTGCGGCGACTGGAGTCCGCTGTCGGGCTACCGTGCGGGCCAGGAACTGGCCGGCTGGGTGGGCCGGGGGCTGACCGCGGTCTTCGCCGCCAACGACCAGATGGCGCTGGGGGTGTTGCGGGCCCTGCGGGAAGCGGGGGTCCGCACACCGCAGGACGTGGCGGTGGTCGGCTTCGACGACATCCCGGAGTCGGAGTACTTCGCACCTCCCCTGACCACCGTCCGGCAGGACTTCGCGACGGTGGGCAGGCGCGGCATCGCACTGCTCCTGGAGCTGATCGAGGGCCGGCCGCCCGCCACGCCCCGGATCGCGATCGAACCCCAACTCGTCGTCCGCGCGAGTACGTTCCCTCAAACCGCTCAACCGGAGGGCGTACCCCGCTGACCTACCGTCGGCCGATATACGCAGCCGTGTGGCCGAAATTCCGAACAATGATCGACAGGCTGGACGCTCTGCAGCCGGTCCCCTCAAGTACCAGCAGGTCCGTCCCCGGGCCGGCTCTTCAAAGGAGAAGAACATGCTCAGCAGAAGGAACTTCCTCACCGTCGCGGTCGGCGTGGCGGCGGCGGGCGGCCTCACCGCCTGTGCCAAGAAGGACGACAGCTCCTCCGACTCCTCCTCCGGCGGCAGCAAGACGATCACGCTGGGCTTCTCCCAGGTCGGCTCGGAGAGCGGCTGGCGCAGCGCCAACACGGACTCCGTGAAGTCGGCCGCCAAGGAGGCCGGCTACAAGCTGCAGTTCTCCGACGCGCAGCAGAAGCAGGAGAACCAGATCTCCGCGATCCGCAGCTACATCACCCAGAAGGTCGACGTCATCGCCTTCTCGCCGGTGGTCGTCACCGGCTGGGACGCGATCCTCAAGGAGGCCAAGGCCGCGAAGATCCCGGTGGTCCTCACCGACCGCTCCGTGGAGACCTCGGACGACTCCCTGTACGTCACGCTCGTCGGCTCCGACTTCACCGACGAGGGCCGCCGCGCCGCCAAGATCCTCGAGAAGGTCATCGCCAAGGCCGGCCTCAAGGCCCCGGTGAAGATCGCCCAGCTTGAGGGCACCACCGGCGCCGCCCCGGCCATCGAGCGCGCCAAGGGCTTCAAGGAGGTCATGGACGCCGAGCACAAGGACGACTGGAAGGTCGTCGTCAGCCAGACCGGTGACTTCACCCGCGCCGGCGGCAAGCAGGTCATGGCGGCCTTCCTGCAGTCCAACCCGGACATCAACGTCCTGTTCGCGCACAACGACGACATGGCCATCGGCGCCATCCAGTCCATCGAGGCGGCCGGCAAGAAGCCCGGCAAGGACATCCTGATCGTCTCGATCGACGGCGTGAAGGACGGCTTCGTGGCCATGTCCGAGGGCAAGATCAACGCCATCGTCGAGTGCAACCCGCTGCTCGGCCCCCAGCTGATGGACGTCGTGAAGAAGGTCAAGAACGGCGAGAAGGTCGAGCGCTGGATCAAGACCAAGGAGGGCGACTTCATGCAGGACCAGGCCAAGGCCGCGCTCCCGAGCCGCAAGTACTGACCGACGCACCCACCGGCAGGGAGCCTCCGGCCGACCGAGCGCCATCGGTCCCGGGGCTCCCTGCGGGCCTGAACCAATCAAGAGGAGCGCTGCCATGGCAGAGCCGCGGCCCGTCCTGGAAATGGCGGGCATAGTCAAGGAGTTCCCGGGGGTACGGGCTCTGTCGGGCGTCGACTTCCGGCTCTTCCCCGGCGAGATCCACGCCCTGATGGGCGAGAACGGGGCGGGCAAGTCCACCCTCATCAAGGTACTGACCGGGGTGTACTCCCTGGACGGCGGCACGATCACGCTGGACGGCGCGTCCGTGCGTATCGCGAGCCCGTTGCAGGCCCAGCAGGCCGGCATCAGCACGGTCTACCAGGAGGTCAACCTCTGCCCCAACCTTTCGGTGGCGGAGAACATCTTCATCGGCCGTGAGCCCACCCGTATGGGCCGCATCCAGTGGAAGCGGCTGCGCCGCGAGGCCGCGGAGCTGGTGGACCGGCTCGGACTCGACATCGACGTCTCCGCCCCGCTGTCGTCGTACCCGCTGGCCGTGCAGCAACTGGTCGCGATCGTCAGGTCGTTGAACACCGGCGGCGGCGACGGACCGGGCACCAAGGTGCTCATCCTCGACGAGCCGACCTCCAGCCTCGACCGCGACGAGGTCCTGCAACTGTTCGCGCTGATGCGGCGGTTGAAGGACGAGGGCGTGGCGATCCTGTTCGTGTCGCACTTCCTCGACCAGATCTACGAGATCTGCGACCGGATGACCGTGCTGCGCAACGGCACCCTGGTCGGCGAGCACATGGTGAGCGACCTCGACCAGGTCGGCCTCGTCCAGCTCATGCTCGGCAAGGCGATGGGCCAGCTCGACGAGCTCCAGGAGCAGCAGCAGCGCGCCGAGGCGGGCGAGGGCCTGCTGCACGCGGAGGGCCTCGGCAAGACCGGCCGGATCGCGCCGTTCGACCTGGAGATCAAGAAGGGCGAGGTGATCGGGCTCGCCGGTCTGCTCGGTTCGGGACGCACCGAACTCGCCCGGCTGCTCTTCGGCGCCGACCAGCCGGACACCGGCACGGTGTCGATCGACGGCAGGCAGGTCTCGATGAGCGCACCGAACGACGCGATCGGCGCGGGCGTCGCCTTCTGCTCCGAGAACCGCAAGAGCGAGGGCCTGGTGCCCGATCTCACGGTGCGGGAGAACATCATCCTGGCCCTGCAGGCCTCCCGTGGCTGGACGCGGCCCATCCCGGCCGCCCAGCGCGACGAACTGGTCGCCAAGTACATCAAGGCCCTGGACATCCGCCCCGCCAACCCCGAGGCCAGGGTGGGCCAGCTCAGCGGCGGCAACCAGCAGAAGGTGCTGCTCGCCCGCTGGCTGATCACCCAGCCGAAGCTGCTGATCCTGGACGAGCCGACGCGCGGCATCGACATCGGCGCGAAGGCGGAGATCCAGAAGCTCGTCGTCTCCCTCTCCGAGGACGGGATGTCCGTGCTGTACATCGCGGCCGAGCTGGAGGAGGTACTCCGGCTCAGCCACACCATCGGAGTGCTGCGCGACCGCCGGCTGGTGGCGCAGATCGCCAACGGGCCCGAGATCACCACGAGCCGGATCCTGGAGACCATCGCGAGCGGAGAGCACCAGTGACCACGTCTTCGACCACCTCTTCCCGGTGGCGGGCGCTGACCCGGCACCATCTGTTCTGGCCGGTGGCGGTGCTCGTGCTCCTGCTGCTCGTCAACGTCCCCTTCACGCCGGACTTCTTCTCGATCAAGATGGCGGACGGCCACCTCTACGGCAGCCTCGTGTCGATCGTGCTGTTCGGGTCGCCGCTCATCCTGGTGGCGGTCGGCATGACTCTGGTCATCGCCACCGGCGGCATCGACCTCTCCGTCGGCGCCGTGGTCGCCATCACGGGAGCACTGGCCTGCTCGTACATCAGCGACCAGAAGGACCAGGGCGCGCTGTCCGGAGTGCTGCTCGCCATGGGCCTCGGCCTGCTGGCCGCGGTCGTCTGCGGTCTGTGGAACGGCTTCCTCGTCGCCCGGATGGGCATCCAGCCGATCATCGCCACCCTGATCATCATGGTCGCCGGCCGCGGTGTCGCCCAGCTGATCACCGACGGCCAGATCATCACCATCAACAGCGAGCCGTACAAGCTGATCGGCGGCGGCTACTGGCTGACGCTGCCGTTCTCCATCTTCGTGGTGGCCGCGGTCGTGGCCGTCACCGGGGCGCTGACCCGCCGCACGGCGCTCGGCCTGCTGGTGGAGGCCGTCGGCGGCAACGCCGAGGCGAGCCGCCTGGTCGGCATCAGGTCCCGTCGCATCAAGATCCTGGTCTACGTGTTCTGCGCGCTCTGCGCGGGCATCGCCGGCCTGATGATCAGCTCCAACACCTCGGCCGCCGACGGCAACAACGCCGGCCTGTGGATCGAACTCGACGCGATCCTCGCCGTGGTGATCGGCGGCACCTCGCTGCTGGGCGGCCGGTTCTCCATCGGCGGCACGGTGGTCGGCGCCCTCGTCATCCAGACGCTGACCACCACGATCTACACCATCGGCGTGCCGACCCAGACCAACCTGGTCTTCAAGGCCGCCGTCGTCATCGTCGTCTGCCTGCTGCAGTCCCCGAAGTTCCGCGACAAGGTCTTCGGCGCGAAGTTCGCCGCCCGGTTCGGCGCGAAGAGCGGCGCCAAGCCGGCCGCGACCCCGGCGGACCCCGCCGCGGCGACCGAGGCCGCTCCCAAGATGGAGGTGTCGTGATGAGCGCGACCACCCAGAGCCCCACGGCCTCCGAGAGCCGTACCCCGTCCAAGGCCGCGCGTCTGCTCGGCGACCGGCGGCTGCCCGTCGGCGTGACGGCCCTGCTGTTCCTCGTGATGTACGGGGTGGGCCTCGGCCGCTACCAGTTCTACGGGTTCGCCGAACCGCAGGTCTTCCTGAACCTGTTCATCGACAACGGCTATCTGCTGGTCGCCGCGGTAGGCGTCACCTTCGTCATCCTGTCCGGCGGCATCGACCTCTCCGTGGGCTCGATGATCGGCTTCACGACGATGTTCACGGCCTGGCTGGTGGAGCGCCAGGGGCTGCCGATCGTCGTCGTGATCCCCATGGCGCTGGCGGTGGGGGCCTTCGGCGGCTTCCTGATGGGCTATGTGATCCACAACTTCGAGATCCAGCCCTTCATCGTGACCCTCGCCGGCCTCTTCCTCTTCCGCGGTCTGTGCCTGGTCATCAGCAAGGAGTCGATCTCGATCGGCGACGCCTCGGTGAGCAGCATGGCCCAGGCGCAGGTGTCGCTGGGGATGGGCTTCGTGTCGATCGGCGCGATCGTCTCGCTGGTGGTCCTCGGCGTGGCGTTCTACGTCCTGCACTACACGCGCTTCGGGCGCCGGGTGTACGCGATCGGCGGCAACGAGCAGTCGGCCATGCTGATGGGCCTCCCGCAGGGCGGCACGAAGATCGCCGTGTACACGGTGAGCGGGTTCTGCTCGGCGCTCGCCGGTCTCCTGTTCACCCTCTACATCCAGTCCGGCGACCCGCTGCACGCCACCGGCATGGAGCTCGACGCGATCGCCGCGGTCGTCATCGGCGGCACGCTGCTGACCGGCGGCTCCGGCTATGTGCTGGGAACCCTGTTCGGCGTGCTGGTGCTCGGCCTCATCAAGAGCATCATCCAGTTCGAGGGCACGCTGAGCTCCTGGTGGACGAAGATCGCCACCGGTGTGCTGCTGTGCGCCTTCATCCTGGTCCAGCGCTTCATGACGACCCGGAAGAAGACCTGAGTCGAAGAGCGGTCCCGAAGCGGCCCTGAGCGGTCCCGAAGCGGTCCCGAGCGGTCCCGAGCGTGCCGTGCCGGCCGCGCGGGGCCGCTTGGCCGTCACCCGTCCGGCGACAGGAGAGCGCGGACGTCCGTCTTGAAGGTGACCCACACCGTCTTGCCGACGGCGTGCTCGGTGACGCCCAGGTCGTCCGACAGTTCCCGGGCCAGGTACAGGCCCCGGCCCGAGCACGCGTCCTCGGTCGGCGGGGCCGCGGGCGCGGGCCGGTCGCCGGTGTCGCGCACCGCGAGCCGCAGCAGATGTCCGTCGAGGGTCAGCGTCACGCAGTACTGCCGGCCCGGGGGCGCGCCGTGCAGCAGGGCGTTCGTGGCGAGCTCCGACGCGCACAGCTTGACGTCGTCGAGCCGTTCGAGGCAGCCCCAGTCCGTGAGGGCCTGCTGGACGAACGCGCGTGCGGCCCCTACGGAGGCGCGCGTGCGGGGGAAACGACGTTGCCGTGACTGGTGCCGGGACAGGGGCACGGGGGGCACCTCCATGGTTCAGGGGCGTCCTGCGGCGAGACCTTACTGTTGTTCGCGAAAGGTAACAAGGTCGCCAGGGGTGGCTGAGGGTGGCTGAGGGTGGCGGTTGGCGGATGAGGCAAGTCGCCTACCGTGTAGGGCGGCAGGGTCGCAGGAACGGTCGGCCGTACAGGAGGACGTCGTGGGTGGGAGCGGTTGGGTCAGCACGTCGTTGCCGTATCTGACGCCATGGGACCCCGGGCGGGGCGACGCCTGGGCGGCCGAGGCGGCGGCGCAGGGCCGGCGCGGCGGTCAGCGCATCGTGCACGCCGGTGAGACGCCCGCCCCCGCCGAGGTCGCGGCGCTGCTCGGCGTCCCGGAGGGCGATCCGGTCGTGGTGCGCCGGCGGCTGATCCTCCTCGACGACGAGCCCAGCGAGCTCACCGACACGTACTACCCGGTCGCCATAGCCGGCGGCACCCGTCTCGCCGGCCTGGCCAAGATCCCCGGCGGTGCGCTCACGCTGCTCGCCGAGCTCGGACACGTCGGCGTCCTCGTCCGGGAGGACGTGACGGCCGGGATGCCCGACGAGGAGGAGCGCCGAGCCCTTCGGACCGCCGTCGAGGAACCGGTCCTGCGGCTGGTCCGGCTCACGCTCGACCGCGACGACCGGCCGATCCAGGTCGACCGTATGGTGATGCCTGCCCTCCGGCAGAGGCTGCGCTACCAGATCAGGATCGGATGACCGTGCCCAAGGCAGAACCGGAAGCCGTCGACCGCCGCTCCCTCCATGAGCGCATCGCGGCCGATCTGCGTGACGACATCATGAGCGGAGAGCTCGCTCCCGGCGCCAACCTGCCCACCACCGCCCAGCTGAAGGAACGGTTCGGGGCGTCCAGCGCCACGGTCCAGAAGGCTCTGCGACTCCTCAAGGAAGAGCTGCTGGTCGTCGGTCGGGCGGGCGCCGCCGTCACCGTCCGAGCGCACCGCCGGCGCACGGTCAGGCCCGCCGACCTCGCGCGGCCCGCCGAGCCCGGGACGCCCTACCGCTGGCTCACCGAGGCCGCCAAGCACGGCACGCACGCCCGCACCGAGCTCCTCGAGGTCGCGGAGCGCCGCCCGCCCGCCGACGTCCGCGCCGCCCTGGACCTGCCGACGGACGGCGCCGCCCTGCTGCGGAGCCAGATCCTCCTGGTCGACGACGAGCCGGCCGAGCTGGTCGAGTCCTACTACCCGCTGGACATCGCCCGCGGCACGCCCCTGGCCGAGCGCCGCCGGATCAGGGGCGGCGCCCCCGCCCTGCTGACCGAGCTCGGCCATCCGCCCCGGCTGAGCACGGACCGCGTCTGTGCCCGCGTCCCCACCCAGCACCAGTACCAGGCACTCCGGCTCACCGGCGGCATGCCGGTGCTGCGCACCCTGCGCGTCGTCCGCGGCGACGACGGCCGTCCCGTCGAGGTGACCGTCATGGTGAAGGCGGGCCATCTCTACGAGCTGCAGTACGAGTTCACCTCGCAGGAGCGGCAGGAGCGGCAGGAGCGGCAGGAGCGGCAGGAACCGGAGGAACCGCAGGAGCGGCAGGAGCCGGACGGGTCCTAGGGGTTGCCGCCCTCCGTCGCCAGCATCCGCTGCAGCAGCCCGCGCAGCGCCACCCGCTCCTGCTCCGCCAGTCCCGCCAGCGGCTCCCGCGCGAACCGCAGCGACTCGCGCAGCCCCTTGGCGACGTCGCGGCCCTCGTCCGTCGCCGCCGCCAGTTTCACCCGGCGGTCGGCCGGGTCGGGGCGGCGTTCGACCAGGCCCCGGGATTCCAGGCGGTCGACGATGCCGGTCACGTTGGACGGCTCGCACTTCAGCTTCTGCGCCAGCTTGCGCATCGGCAGCGGCTCCCGCGAGAGCAGGCTCAGCAGCCGGGCCTGCGCCCCGGTGAGGGAGTGGTCGGCGGCGGCGTCCTCGTAGTCCTCGTAGAAGCGCGCCACGACCTCGCCGATCAGTTCGACGACCTCCGAGGTCAGAGCGTCGGGCAGGGAGGTCGGACCAGCTGGGCGAGGGGTCGGATGTGAGGCGGCCATGGATCCAGGGTACCCGTTTACTTGACATCCTGAAATATTCAGGAGCATGGTTGTTTCAGGTAGTGAAGCATTTTCGCAGCACAGCATTCTCCCGCACAGGAAAGGCAGCCCCCTCATGACTGACTCGGCCCTCCCCTCCACCGGCCGCGAATGGCGTCTGCTCAGCCGTCCCGTCGGCTGGCCGAAGCCCGAGGACTTCGAGCTGGCCGAGACGGAGATCCGCCGACCCGGTCCGGGTGAGGTGCTGGTGCGCAACGCGTATGTCTCGGTGGACCCCTACATGCGCGGCCGCATGAGCAGCGCCAAGTCCTACGTCGCCCCCTTCGAGCTGGGCAAGGCCATGCAGGGCGGGGCGGTCGGCGAGGTCGTCGCCTCCGAGGCCGAGGGCATCGCGCCCGGCGACCACGTCCTGCACTTCGGCGGATGGCGCGAGTACGCGGTCTTCGCCGCAGAGCAGGCCGTCAAGGTCGACCCCGACGCCGCGCCCCTGTCCACCTACCTCGGCGTCCTCGGCATGACCGGCCTCACCGCCTACGCCGGACTGCTGCGCACCGCCTCCTTCAAGGAGGGCGACTCCGTCTTCGTGTCGGGCGCGGCCGGCGCCGTCGGCAGCCAGGTCGGCCAGATCGCCCGGCTCAAGGGCGCCTCCCGGGTCATCGGCTCGGCCGGCTCCGACGACAAGGTCAAGCTCCTGGTCGAGGAGTACGGGTTCGACGCCGCCTTCAACTACAAGAACGGCCCCGTGGCGGAGCAGCTGCGAGCCGCCGCCCCCGACGGGATCGACGTCTACTTCGACAACGTCGGCGGCGACCACCTCGAGGCGGCCATCGGCTCCCTCAACGAGAAGGGCCGCATCGCGATCTGCGGCATGATCTCCGTGTACAACAACACCGAGCCGGCCCCCGGCCCGAAGAACCTCGCCCGCCTCATCCAGACCCGCGGCCGCATCGAGGGACTCCTCGTCGGAGACCACTACGACCTGCAGCCGCAGTTCGTCCAGGAGGTCGGCGCCTGGGTCCGCTCCGGTGAGCTGAAGTACCGCGAGACGGTCGTCGAGGGCATCGAGAACAACCTCGAGGCGTTCCTCGGCGTCCTGCGCGGCGACAACACCGGAAAGATGATCGTCAAGCTCTGACCCCGACCGCCCGGACCCCCGGCCCGCGCTGCGCCGTCGGCCGGGAGCGCTCGCCGCGCACACCGCCCGTCCTGCCGCCCCCACCGGCCGCCCGCCGTCAGGGCCGTGCCAGGGCCGCGGCGTGCGCCGCCTTCGCCAGCCGGTCGTTCTCCGGCGCGGCGCCGCCCGGGAAGGCGAACCGGCGGCGCGTGTAGCCGTAGGCGAGCCCGCTGCGCGGGTCCGCGAAGGCCTGGCAGCCGCCCGCCCCGCTGTGCCCGAACGCGCCGACGCCGAGGAACGGGTACCAGTTGTCCGCGGTCGCCTGGAAGCCCAGCCCGTACGCCTTGTGCGAGCGCGCCACCACGTCGTAGCCCACCGAGTGCAGCTGTCCGAACTCCGCCGCGGTGTCCTCCTTCAGCAGCGGCGCCTTCCCGTCGGTCTCGCTGATCGCCGCCGCGTACATGCCGGCCAGTCCGCGCGCCGACGCCACCCCGCCCACGGAAGCCGGCCCCCGGGACCGGATCAGCGGGTCGTTGGGCAGCAGTTCGAGGTCGGTCGGCTGGGCGCCGTGCCGGTTGAAGGCGACGGCGGCCAGGGTGTGGGGCCCGCCGGGCAGGTCGTCCAGCAGTGCCCGCTGCTCGGCGGTCGGCGCCATCGGCTGTGCGGTGCGGAACCGCGGTTCGTGCGCCGCCGGCAGCCCCAGGAAGAAGTCCAGCCCGTACGGGACGCGCACCCGCTCCGCGTACACATCCTGGAGGGTGCGGCCGGTGGCCCGCCGGACGACCTCGCCGGTGAGCGCCCCGATGACCAGCGCGTGGTAGCCGAAGGCGGTGCCCGGCCGCCAGAACGGCCGCTGGTCGGCCAGGCGTTCGGCGAGCTGCCGGTCGTCGGCCAGTTCCTGCGGCGAGAACCCGCCGTCCGTGCCGACCACCCCCGCCCGGTGCGCGAGCAGCTCCCGCAGGGTCAGCGCCCCCTTGCCCTCGGCGGCGAACTCCGGCCAGTAGTAGGTGACTTTGCGGTCCAGTTCCAGGGTGCCCTCCTGGACCAGCAGCGCGACCACCAGATGGGCGGCGCCCTTGGTGGACGAGTAGACCCCGTAGAGGGAGTCGGGTCCGGCGCCGTCCGCGGACGCCCACAGGTCGACGACCCGCCGGCCGTGCACATACGCGCACAACTGGCCTTCGTAGTCAGGCTGTTCGTTCGCCACGAACGCGGCGAACTCCTCCCGCACCGCTTCGAATCCTTCGGCGACGCTGCCGTGGATCTCCTTCGTCGTCCGAGTCAATCGAGTCATCCGTTCTCCTCAACCAGCCCGCTGCTTGCGTGTGTCCTGGTGATCGACGCCTGTGCGACCTGCGGGAACTGCCCTTCGGACGATCCCGGACATGGGGTTCCGGGATCGTTGCTTCCGGAGATCGGTACGGCGGGGTGTGCCTGTTCGACTCAACTGCGGCAGGGGGGCGTTGGTGTCACCGATGCCCCGGATGGCCCATCCGGGCCCCCTCGGGCGCCCGATTGTGAGGTGAGCATGGCCGATAGAGTTCGGTCATGCGCGATCTCGGGGTGGGTTTCCGGTACCTGCTGAAGGGCCAGCGGTGGGTGGCCCGGCACGGCAGGCAGTACGGGTTCGGGCTGGTCCCCGGCCTGATCACGCTCGTCCTCTACCTTGCGGCCCTGGTGGCGCTCGCGGTGTGGGGCGAGGACTTCGTGGGGTGGGCGACGCCGTTCGCCGACGACTGGAGCAGCCCCTGGATCGGCCTTTTCCGCGGCTTCCTCACCGCCGTGCTGTTCGCTCTCGGCCTTCTCCTCGCCGTCCTGACCTTCACCGCCGTGACCCTGCTCATCGGGCAGCCCTTCTACGAGAGCCTCTCCGAGCGGGTCGACCGGGACGTCTCGCCCGACGGCACGGCCCCCGAGTCCGGGCTGCCGCTCTGGCGGGAACTGTGGATCTCCGCCCGGGACAGCCTGCGCGTCCTGGCCCGCGCGCTGGTGTGGGCGGTGCTGCTGTTCGCCCTCGGGTTCATCCCGGTCGTCGGCCAGACGGTCGTGCCGGTGCTGGGGTTCTTCGTCACCGGCTTCTTCCTCACCGAGGAGCTCGCCGCCGTCGCCCTCCAGCGCCGCGACGTCGACCTGCGCGCCCGCCTCGCCCTGTTCCGCACCCGCAAGACGCTGATCTGGGGCTTCGGCACCCCTCTGGGGCTGGCCTTCCTGGTCCCCTTCGTCGCCGTGTTCCTGATGCCGGGCGCGGTCGCCGGGGCCACCCTGCTCGCCCGCGAACTGCTCGGCGAGGAGATCTCCGAGGGCGACGGGGCGGACGACGCGGACGCGGCGGACGGCGGAGACGGCGCCGGTGCGTCCCAGGCGTCCGGGCGGCCCGGCGCCACGAACCGGTGACGCCGCCGCTCGGGGCGGCGACGAGAAGGCGCCACGGCGGAGACGGCCGTGCCGTCGGCGTGCGGGGACGAGGCGGACGACCGGTGGTTCTTTGTGAAGGGTTCGTACGAAATCCAGGCGGGCCGCTCGAACCCCGACCGGAGGAACACCGCGCCGATTAACGTGTGATCAGGCGACCGTCGCCCCCTTGAACAGCCCCGGTCCGGGACCTGACCCCTGGACCGGGGCAATGCTTTTTTCCGGGCCTGGCCGGCCCCTCGGCTTCTGTGGGCCTACCGGGTCGAGAAGCCGTACACCGTCTCCGACCGGTAGACCTCGCCCGGCCGTAGGACCGTGCTCGGGAACTCCGGGCGGTTCGGCGAGTCGGGGAAGTGCTGGGTCTCCAGCGCGACGCCCTGGCCGGGCGCGAACGGCTCGCCGAGGTGGTCGGCGGTGTACAGCTGGAGCCCCGGCTCGGTCGTCGCCACCGTCAGCACCCGTCCGGACGCCGGGTCGTGCAGCTCGGCCACCTCGGCGGGCGCGTCGGTGACGCCCTTGTCGAGCACGAAGTTGTGGTCGTAGCCGGAGTCGACCTTGCGCGAGGCGCGGAAGTCGAAGCGGGTGTCCGCGACCGGCGCGAGCTCCCCGGTCGGGATCAGGTCGGCGTCCACCGGCGTGTAGCGGGCGGCGGCCAGCCGCAGCTCGTGTCCGCCGGCGCCGCCGCTGTCGGGGCCGCCGAGGTTGAAGTAGCTGTGGTTGGTCAGGTTGACCGTCGTCGGCGCGTCCGTGACCGCCTCGTACACGAAGCGCAGCGCCCCCGACCCGTCGAGCGTGTACGTCGCCGACACCTCCAGCCGGCCCGGAAAGCCCTCCTCGCCGTGCGCGCTGACCCGGCTCAGCCGCAGCCCGTGCTCGACCGGCTCCACCTCCCACACCCGCTTGTCGAAGCCGCGGGCGCCGCCGTGCAGGGAGTTCGGCGCGTTGTTGGGCTCCAGCGCGTACGTCAGGCCGTCCAGCCGGAAGCGGGCCTGCGCGATCCGGTTGGCGTACCGCCCGACCAGCGCGCCGAGGTAGGGCTCGGGGTGGGTGAGATAGCCGTCCAGATCCGCGAACCCCAGGACCACGTCCGCCGGGTGGCCGTCGCGGTCCGGGACCTCGACGGACTGCACGATCCCGCCGTAGGACAGGATCCGCACCCGGGTGCCCGCCCGCTCCAGGGTCCAGCGGTGCACCGCGGTGCCGTCGGAAAGTGTTCCGAAGTGTTCGCTCATGGGCGGAACTTTAGGTCACGAGCTCTTCGCGGTGACCTTGCGATACGCCATCTCCGCGAGCCGCGCCTGCCCGTCCTTGCTCGGATGGAACCAGTCCCAGTGACTCAGCTGGTCCGTGCCGAACCGGAAGTCGTACACCGCGCCGCCGTCGAACCGGCACCGCGCGTCCTTCGCGCAGACCTCCCTCAGCACCGTGTTGTACGCCTCCACCCGCTTCTGGACGGTCGCCCGCCGCAGCGTCGCCGCCGAGTCCAGCGCGTCCGCGTCGCCCAGCATCGACGGACAGAGGCCCAGCTTCCACACCTGCTTGCCCAGCGCGTTCGTCCGCCCCTGCGACCACAGCCGTTTGAGGTTCGGCACGCTCGCCACGTACACCTGCGCCTTGGGCAGCGCGCGCCGCAGCGTGCCGAGCGCCTCCTCGAACTGGGCGCGGAAGTCCGCCACCGGCGTCATCGCCGCCGTCGACTGCCGGCACGCGTCGTTCGCGCCCGCCATCACCGCCACCAACTGCGGTTTCTCCGCCGCCGCCCGCACCATCTGGGCCGGCAGGTCCGCCATCCGCGCCCCGGTCTCGGCATGGTTCCAGCTGTGCGTGGCCGCCTTCGCCGCGCCCAGCAGGCGGACGGCGAGACTGTTCACCTCGGCGCTGCTGCCGGTCGCCCAGGACACCTCGGGGCAGTCCGCGAGGACGCCGCAGGCGTCGAAGCCGCGCGTGATCGAGTCGCCCACCGCCGCAACCGAGTCGGGGCTGGAGTCCCACAGCGACGTGGGCGACGGCTTCGCCTGCCGGGCCCGGGTGCCCGACGCCCCCGCGTCGCCGCCCCCCTGCGCGTCGCAGCCGGCCAGCCCCAGGACGGCCGCCGTCGTGCCCGCGAGCAGGGCCCGCGCGTGCCGGTCTCGCATCCGCATCCGCTGGTGTTCCCCTCTACTTCGCCGACTCTGTCCGATCTTCGAACACGCTCTCCTCATGACAACGCGCGGGGGTTCCCGGCGAATGACACCCACAAGATGGAACGCTCCATGCCCGCACAGGCGTCCTGCCGAGTGAAAGGCGGACGTTTCACGGCACTGGGACCGACGGTACGTCACACTCCTTGCGCCGCCGCACGGTAGCCTCGCCATCAGCGCGGCTGCCTGCCACCGCCGCCCTGTCAGCCTGCAAGACTGTCCCGCTCTGCCCGGAGGTCCCGGTGACGACACGTGGAGTTCTGTACGTGCACTCCGCGCCGCGCGCGCTGTGCCCGCACGTCGAATGGGCCGTCGCCGGGGTGCTCGGCACGCGCGTCAGCCTCGACTGGATCCGGCAGCCCGCCGCGCCCGGCACCTGGCGCTCGGAGTTCTCCTTCAAGGGCGAGGCCGGCACGGCCTCCAAGCTGGCCTCCGCGCTGCGCGGCTGGCAGATGCTGCGCTTCGAGGTCACCGCCGAGCCCTGCGCCACGGCCGAGGGCGAGCGCTACAGCTGCACGCCCGACCTGGGCATCTTCCACGCCGTCACCGGCATCCACGGCGACATCCTGATCCCCGAGGACCGGCTGCGCGCCGCCCTGCTGCGCAGCCGGCGCGGCGAGACGGACCTCGAGGCCGAACTCGCCAAGCTCCTCGGCAAGCCGTGGGACGACGAACTGGAGTCGTTCCGGCACGCGGGCGAGGGAGCCCCGGTGCGCTGGCTGCACCAGGTGGTGTGACCCGCCCCGTCTCCCGGCGCCGCGCGAAACCGCGCGGTCAGCCCCGCCGGCTCGCGGCCGGCCCCCCGACGCCGAGTGGCCCGGACCCCCGTGAGGGTCCGGGCCACTTCGCGTGGACTGCGCGGATCAGACCGTCCGGAACGCCAGGACGACGTTGTGCCCGCCGAACCCGAACGAATCGTTCAGGGCGGCGATACGGCCCTCGACGGGCAGCTTGCGCGCCTCGCCGCGCACGATGTCCGCGTTCGCCTCGGCCTCGGGGTCGAGGTTCTCGACGTTGATGGTGGGCGGGGCGATCCGGTTGTACAGCGCGAGCACGGTGGCGACGGACTCGACGCCGCCCGCGCCGCCCAGCAGGTGACCGGTCATGGACTTGGTCGCGGAGACCGCGAAGTGGTCCGCGTCGTCGCCGAAGACCTTGCGCAGCGCCTTCAGTTCGGCCACGTCACCGGCCGGCGTGGAGGTGGCGTGCGCGTTGACGTGCACGATCTCCGCCGGGTTCAGGTCGGTGTTGTCCAGCAGGTTCTGCAGGGCGTGCGCGATGCCGCGGCCCTCGGGCTCCGGCTGCACGATGTCGTGGCTGTCGGCCGAGATGCCCTGGCCGACGGCCTCGGCGTACACCCGGGCGCCGCGCGCGGCGGCGTGCTCCGCGGACTCCAGGACGATCACGCCGGCGCCCTCGCCCATGACGAAGCCGTCGCGGGCGACGTCGTAGGGACGCGAGGCGGCCTGCGGGTTCTCGTTGTTCTTGGACATCGCCATCATGTTGCCGAACGCGGCGATGGGCAGCGGGTGGATCGCCGCCTCGGTGCCGCCGGCCACGACGACGTCGGCGCGGCCCGTGCGGATCATCTCGATGGCGTAGCCGATGGCCTCCGCGCCCGACGCGCACGCCGAGACCGGCGTGTGCACGCCCGCGCGGGCGCCCACGAGCAGACCCACGTTGGCGGACGGGCTGTTCGGCATCAGCATGGGCACGGTGTGCGGGGAGACGCGGCGGACGCCCTTCTCCTTCAGCACGTCGTACTGGTCGAGCAGAGTGGTCACGCCGCCGATGCCGGAGGCGATGACCGCGCCGAGCCGGTCGGGGTCGACCTTGCCGTCACTGCCGTCCTCACCGGCCTTGCCGGAGAACCCGGCGTCCTTCCAGGCTTCCTGGGCCGCGATCAGCGCGAACTGCGCCGAGCGGTCCAGCTTGCGGGCCTGCGGCCGCGGAATGACCTCGAGGGGCTCCACCGCGACCGGGGCCGCGATCTTGACGGCCTGATCGGCCGCCCACTCCTGGGACAGTGCCTTGACGCCGGACTTGCCGGCGACGAGGCCCTCCCAGGTAGAGGCTGCGTCGCCACCCAGCGGTGTGGTTGCGCCGATACCGGTGACGACCACGGTGCGATTGGTCGGGCTCACGGATTCTTTCTCCAACGTTGCGAGGAGGACTGCCCCCGCCTCAGCGGGGAGAACGGCGCCACCGCCGGGTGGCGGGGCAGTTCAGCCCAGGTGATCGGTAGATCAGGCCTGGTGCTTGAGGATGTAGCTCGTCGCGTCGCCGACGGTCTTGAGGTTCTTGACGTCCTCGTCCGGGATCTTGACGTCGAAGCGCTCTTCGGCGGCGACGACGACCTCGACCATGGACAGCGAGTCGACGTCCAGGTCGTCGGTGAAGGACTTGTCCAGCTGGACGTCCTCAACCGGGATGCCGGCGATCTCGTTCACGATGTCGGCGAGACCGGCGACGATCTCTTCCTGAGTGGCGGCCATGTGGCGCTCCTTCTTTGCTTTTCCAGAGGGTGTGGCTGGGGGTGTTTCCCGTCCCGGACCGGATGATCCGGCACGGAGTGCCTAGGGGAGGGTAACGACAGTGGCTGCGTAGACGAGACCCGCCCCGAATCCGATGACGAGCGCGGTGTCGCCGCTCTTCGCCTGACCGGTCGCCAGAAGCCGCTCCATCGCGAGCGGGATCGAGGCGGCCGAGGTGTTGCCGGTGGTGCGCACGTCACGGGCGACCGTGACCGTCTCCGGCAGCTTGAGAGTCTTCACCATCGAGTCGATGATCCGCTCGTTGGCCTGGTGCGGGATGAAGACGTCCAGTTCGTCGGCGGTGATGCCGGCGGCGTCCAGCGCCTCCTTGGCGACCTTCGCCATCTCGAACACGGCCCAGCGGAAGACCGCCTGGCCCTCCTGCGTGATCGCCGGGAACTTGACGTTGCCCTTGCTGTCGAGCGGGAGCTTGGTCACGTCCCCGGCGTGGAACTCGTTCCACGGCACCGTCTGCTTGATGGTCTCGGACTTGTCGCCCTCCGAGCCCCACACGGTCGGGCCGATGTGCGGTTCGTCGGACGGGCCGACGACGACGGCGCCGGCGCCGTCGCCGAACAGGAAGGCCGTCGCACGGTCCTCCAGGTCGGTCAGGTCGGACAGCCGTTCCACGCCGATGACGAGCACGTACTCGGCGGATCCCTCCACCACCATGCCCTTGGCGAGGGTCAGGCCGTAGCCGAAGCCCGCGCAGCCGGCCGAGATGTCGAACGCGGCGGCCTTGTTCGTGCCGAGCCTGTCGGCGATCTCGGTCGCCACGGCCGGGGTCTGCTTGAAGTGCGAGACGGTCGAGACGACCACCGCGCCGATCTGCTCGGCGGTGATGCCGGCGTCGGCGATCGCCTTGCCGGACGCCTCGACCGACATGGCGGCGACGGTCTCCTCGTCGTTCGCCCAGTGCCGGGTCTCGATGCCGGAGCGCGAGCGGATCCATTCGTCGGACGAGTCGATCGTCTCCAGGATCACCTCGTTGGGCACGACCCGGGTCGGCCGGTAGCCGCCGACGCCGAGGATGCGCGCGTACGGAGAGCCCTTACTGGGCTTGATCTTCGCCATCAGGGCTCCTCAGGCGACGCCGTGCTCGGCGATGAGCTCGCGAGCGGCGTCGAGATCGTCGGGGGTCTTCAGCGCCAGCGTCTTCACGCCGGGCAGGGCACGCTTGGCGAGGCCGACCAGGGTGCCGCCGGGGGAGACCTCGATGATCGCGGTCGCGCCGAGTTCCTTGAAGGTCTCCATGCACAGGTCCCAGCGGACCGGGTTGGCGACCTGGCCGACCAGCCGGTCCAGGATCTCGGCGCCGGTGGACACGGACTGCCCGTCCTTGTTGGAGACGTAACGGACCGTCGGGTCGGCCGGGTCGAGCTCCGCGGCCGCCTTGGCCAGGGACTCGACGGCCGGCGCCATGTGGCGGGTGTGGAACGCGCCGGCGACCTTCAGCGGAACGACCTTGCGGACGCCCTCCGGCTTGTCCTCGATCAGCGCGGCGAGCTGCTCCAGCGTGCCCGCGGCGACGATCTGGCCCGCGCCGTTGATGTTCGCCGGGGTCAGCCCCAGCTTCTCCAGGTGCGCGACGGAGACCTCGGGGTCGCCGCCGAGCAGTGCGGACATGCCGGTCTCGGTGATCGCGGCGGCGTCGGCCATGGCCAGGCCGCGCCTGCGGACCAGGCCCAGCGCGGCGGTGTCGTCGAGGACGCCCGCGAAGACGGCCGCGGTGATCTCGCCGACGCTGTGGCCCGCGACGGCGCCGGGCGTGATGTCGCCGAGCGCCGCGGCGGAGACGAGCCCGGCCGCCACGAGCAGCGGCTGGGCGATCGCGGTGTCGCGGATCTCGTCCGCGTCGGCGTTCGTGCCGTAGTGCACCAGGTCGAGATCGATGGCCGTCGACAGGGCACGCAGACGGTCCTCGACACCGGGAAGGTCGAGCCAGGGAGTCAGGAAGCCGGGCGTCTGGGCGCCCTGGCCGGGAGCGACGAGTACGAGCACTCTCACACTCTCTCTTGGGGACGGCCGAAGCCGCCCGTGGGGACAGGGACGAAGAACGGCAGGGGGTTTTGTGGACCCCCGACAAAAAGCTAGCTCTGCGGATCTCCATCGACCAGACGCCCCAGGATCAGCGCGATCCGGAGCGTGAACGCGGAGCGTACATCCGAAGGCGACCAGCCGGTGACGTCAGTCACACGTCGAAGCCGGTAGCGCACGGTGTTCGGATGCACGAAGAGCATCCGGGCGGCCCCTTCGAGACTGGACGCCTGTTCGAGATAGACGGAGAGCGTCTCCAGGAGAGCCGACCCCGCCTCCTCCAGCGGTCTGTAGATCTCCTCCACCAACTGCTCACGCGCGCCGGGATCGCCGGCGATCGCGCGCTCCGGGAGGAGATCGTCCGCCAGGACCGGCCGGGGTGCGTCCTGCCAGGCGGAACACGCCTTGAGCCCGGCCGCGGCGGCCTGTGCGGACCGGGTCGCGGCGAGCAGGTCGGGCACGACGGGCCCGGCCACCACCGGACCGGCGGCGAACGGCCCGATCAGGGACTTGGCGACGGCCAGCGGGTTGTCGCTGCCGCCGGCGATCACCACCAGCCGGGAGCCGAGGACCCCGGTGAGCACCTGGAGCTTGGAGTGCCGCGAGGCCCGCCGGATGGCCTCCACGGTCAGTTCCGAGTCGCCGTCCGGGGCGGTGCCGAGGACGACGCACACGTGCTCCGGCGAGTTCCAGCCGAGCGCGGCGGCCCGGCTCACGGCCCCCTCGTCGGCCTCGCCGCTGAGGACGGCGTTCACGACGAGCGACTCGAGCCGGGCGTCCCAGGCGCCGCGGGCCTCGGCGGCCTGGGCGTACACCTGGGCGGTGGCGAACGCGATCTCCCGGGCGTACACCAGCAGCGCCTCGCGCAGCACGTTCTCGTCACCCGGGGCCGCGACCTCGTCGATCGCGGACTCCATGACCTCGATGGTGGTGCGCACCATCTCGACCGTCTGCCGCAGCGTGATGGCCCTTGTCAGCTCGCGCGGCGCCGTGCCGAAGACATCCGTGGAGATGGCCTGCGGGGCGTCCGGATGCCGGAACCACTCGGTGAAGGCGGCGATGCCCGCCTGGGCGACCAGCCCGATCCAGGAACGGTTCTCCGGTGGCATCGCCCGGTACCACGGCAGTGTCTCGTCCATCCTCGCGATGGCCTGGGCGGCGAGGCTCCCGGAGGACTTCACCAGCCGCTTCAGCGTCGCGGGGTGGGAGTGGACGGCGTGCGCCGCGGGTTCGGGATGACTGGTTTCGGGTTCGGGCACGGGACAAGACTGCCTCATCGGGGCGGCGGCGTGCGCCGCCGGGTCGCAGGTGGGGACGTCCCGTCGCGACCGGAAGGTCCGCTCCCGGCGTGCTCCCGGCCTCCTCCCGGACCTTTCCCCCGCGCGCCCGTCGCGGCCGGGCCCCTGCGGCCCGCCGACGGGTCTACCGTGGTCGCGTGATGGACGTGCGGCGCGCCGACGAGCGCTTTCGGGGCGGGGACCGGGCGGCCGGGATCGACACCCGGCACGCCTTCTCCTTCGGCCCCCACTACGACCCCGACAACCTCCGCTTCGGCGCGCTGATCGCCTGCAACGAGGAACGCCTCGCGCCCGGCGCCGGCTTCGACGAGCATCCCCACAGCCACACCGAGATCGTGACCTGGGTGATCGAGGGGGAGCTGACCCACCGCGACTCGGCCGGCCACGAGACGCGGGTCCGCCCCGGCGACGTGCAGCGGCTCAGCTCCGCGGCCGGCGTACGGCACGTGGAACGCAACGACGCCGACGTCCCGCTGGCCTTCGTGCAGATGTGGCTGGCCCCGCTGGAGGCCGGCGGCGACCCGTCCTACGAGATCGTCCGCGGCATCGCCGACTCCACCCCGTACGCCGTCCCCGAGTCCGGCGCGATGCTGCACGTGCGGCGCCTCGGCGCGGGGGAGCGGACGGCCGTCCCGGACGCGGAGCACGTCTACGTGCACGTCGTGCGCGGCGAGGTGCGGCTGGACGGCGAGAAACTGGGACCGGGCGACGCGGCCCGTGTCACGGACGCCGAGGACCTCGAGGCGGTGGGGCTGAGCAGCGCCGAGCTGCTGGTCTGGGAGATGGCCCGCCCGCCCGCGGCGACTACACCTCGGCCAGCACCGCGTCCGTGAACGGCGGCCAGGCCTCGACGGCCCACGGCCCGAAGGCGCGGTCGGCGAGCGCGACGGCCGCGACGCCCGCCTCGGGGTCCACCCACAGGAACGTGCCGGACTGGCCGAAGTGTCCGAACGTGCGCGGCGACGACGAACCGCCCGTCCAGTGCGGCGACTTGGAGTCGCGGATCTCGAAGCCGAGCCCCCAGTCGTTGGGGTTCTGGTGCCCGTACCCCGGCAGGACGCCCTTCGTCCCCGGGTACTGCACGGTCATCGCCGCCGCCACCGTCCGCGGATCCAGCAGCTGCGGCGCCTGCAGCTCGGCCGCGAACCGCAGCAGGTCCGTGACGGTCGACACGCCGTCCTTGGCCGGCGAGCCCTCCAGGGAGGTCTGCGTCATCCCCAGCGGCTCCAGCACCGCCTGCCGCAGGTACTCCGCGAACGGGATGTCCGCCGCCTTCGCGATGTGGTCGCCGAGCTGCTCGAAACCGGCGTTGGAGTACAGCCGCCGTTCACCCGGGGCCGCGGTCGTCCGGTGCTCGTCGAAGGCCAGCCCGGAGGTGTGCGCGAGCAGATGACGCACCGTGGAACCGGCCGGCCCCGCGGGCTCGTCGAGCTCCACCGCGCCCTCCTCGTACGCGACGAGGGCGGCGTACGCGGCGAGCGGCTTGGTGACCGAGGCCAGCGGGAAGCGCCGGCCGGCCGGGCCGTGGGTCCCGAGGACCGTGCCGTCGGCCCGTACGACGCCCGCCGCGGCGGAGGGAACCGGCCAGTTGTCGATCAACGCGAGACTCTTCAGCGACATGCCGACGAGCCTATGCCGTCCGCTCCGCGCGCCTCACAGCAGCAGCTCCATCAGGGGGTCCGGCTTGGCGCGGAAGCCGAGCGAGGCGTAGAGCGGCGCGGCGTCGGCGGACGCGGTGAGGTGGACCTGCGCGGCGCCCCGCGCCCGGAACCACGCCAGCAGCTCGTCCATGCACGCGCGTGCGTACCCGCGTCGGCGGGCGTCCGGATCGGTGGCGACGGAGAAGACGAAGCCGGTGGTCCCGCGCGGGTTCCGGGACCGGCCGATCCGGTACTCGATGGTCCCCACGACCAGCGCCGCCAGCGCCCCGGGCCGCTCCGGGTGCTCCACGACGAAGGCCGCGAAGTCCCCGTCCGGATCGGCCAGTCGCGCCCGCAGCGTGGGCAGCGACTCGGCGTGCCAGTCGACGGACCCGCCGGCCGACCCACCTGCCGGGGCCCCGGGGGACACGTCACCGGGGGACACCGAGTCGATCATCACCTGGCGCAGCCGCAGCACTTCCGCGGCGTCCTCGGGCAGGGCCCGGCGTACGAGACTCATGCCCGCACGCTAACCGGCGCGATCTCACCGCGTCGCCCGGATTTCTTACCGGTTTCGCTTGCTTGGAGCGCACTCCAAGGCCATAGCGTGGTGGCCATGACGGTGTTGCAGACCACGCCCGTGACCATCGAGCAAACCCCGAGCCCCGCAGACGTCTGCTCCGCGCCACCCCCGCGGCACCCGCGCCCCGACGGACAGGACAGCTACACGATCAGCGAGGTCGTCGCCTTCACCGGGCTCACGGCCCACACCCTGCGCTGGTACGAGCGGATCGGGCTGATGTCCCACATCGACCGCTCGCACACCGGCCAGCGTCGTTACAGCAACCGTGACCTGGACTGGCTGGACCTCGTCGGCAAGCTGCGGCTGACCGGCATGCCGGTCGCCGACATGGTGCGGTACGCCGAGCTGGTGCGCGAGGGCCAGAGCACGTTCGGCGAACGCCACAGGCTTCTCGAGGCGACCCGACGGGACGTACGGGCCCGGATCGCCGAGCTCCAGGACACGCTGGCCGTGCTCGACCGGAAGATCATGTTCTACGCGGACGCCACCCGCACCCCCGAAGGCGAAAGGACCGCCCGATGACCGACCGCAGGATACCGACGGCACCACTCGGCGAGCACGGCCCCGAGGTCGGCGTCCAGGGACTCGGCTGCATGGGGATGAGCTTCGCGTACGGCCCCAGGGACGCCGACGCGTCCCGGGCCACCCTGGAACGCGCTCTCGAACTCGGCGTCACGCTCTTCGACACGGCGGACGCGTACGGCGCGGGCGAGAACGAGCGGTTCCTCTCCCCGTTCTTCAAGGCGCACCGCGACGACCTCGTGATCGCGACGAAGTTCGCCCTGTCGATCCCGCCGGAGGACCCGACCAGGCGCGTCATCCGCAACGACGCCCCCTACATCCGCGAGGCCGTCGAGGCGAGCCTGCGGCGCCTGGACGTCGACGTCATCGACCTCTACTACATGCACCGGCGCGATGTGAGCGTGCCGATCGAGGACACCGTCGGCGTGATGGCCGAGCTGGTGCGCGAGGGCAAGGTGAAGCAGCTCGGTCTGAGCGAGGTGACCGCCGCCGAGCTGCGGGCCGCGCACGGCGTGCACCCCATCGCCGCCGTCCAGTCGGAGTGGTCGCTGTTCAGCCGAGACATCGAGGCGCAGGTCGTCCCGGCGGCCCGCGAGCTCGGCGTGACGCTGGTGCCGTACTCGCCGCTCGGCCGGGGTTTCCTCACGGGCTCCTTCGCCGACGCCGCGACGGACCTCACCGACGGCGACTTCCGCCGCCGCCAGCCCCGCTATCACGGTGCGAACGCGGCCGCCAACGCCGTGCTCCTGGAGCCGATCCGCGAGGTGGCCGAGGCCCACTCCGTGACACCGGCGCAGATCGCCCTGGGCTGGGTCCAGCAGCAGTCCCGGGTGCACGGCCTGCCCGTCGTCCCCATCCCGGGCACCTGCAAGCCGGGCCGGGTCGAGGAGAACGCGGCGGCGACGGCCGTGGAGCTGACGGCCCAGGACCTGGCGCTGCTGGAGCCGATCGCCGGCAAGGTGGCCGGCGACCGCTACGCGGACATGTCGTTCGCGTCCGCCGGCCGCGAGTGATCACAGCTCCGACAGCAGCTCCGCCTTCTTCACGGAGAACTCCTCGTCGGTGACCAGTCCGGCCCGGTGCAGCTCCCCGAGGTGACGGATGCGGTCGGCGATGTCGGAGGGATCGCGACGGGGGACCGAGGCCGGCACCATGGCCGCGGGCCCCCGGTTGCGCACGGCCGCCAGCACCGCCGCCGCGAACGGCAGCGACTCGTGGACCGGTCCGTAGCCGAGACCGAAGACGACCGTCGCCGGGTCCTGGTCGGCCGGCTCCGTGGTGGGCTCGCCGCGCAGCAGCCGCAGGTGCCCCTCGAACAGCTCCGGCGAGCGCCACTCCACCCCGGTCAGCTCGGACACGGCGAAACTCTGGTCGCCGGCCTTCCACTTCGCCGACGACGCGCCCGTCCAGAACCACCGGAAGCGCACCGTGCGCCCGTCGAACGACGCCTTGCCGTCGTACGCCTTGAAGGACAGCGGCCCCTCGGGGGCGTCCACCAGGAAGCGGTCCGCGGGACCGGACCCGGTCAGCCGCGCCCGCAGTTCGTCGGCGTAGTACTCGGCGAGCGTCTCCCGTTCGGCGGGCAGCACCAGCCGGTACGGATCGCACCCCTCCTTCAGCTGTCCCGCGGCCGCCTCCATCAGCGGATCGGCGCCGGGCCGCGGCTCCGCGCGCAGCACGACCGTCCCCCGTCGTCCCGGGGTCAGCGTCACCCGGGCTATGGCCGCCGTCGGAATCCGGCGCTCTCCCAGCGCCGACAGCAGCTTGGGCGTGCGCAGCCCTCGTTCGTGACGGATGAGGACGGAGTCGGAATCGAACTCCCAGGCGGCATGAAATCCGGCCAGTACGTCACCCATGCGGCTCATCGTATGCGGGACACCCATTCTTCGTCCCCTCCCCGCGCGCACCGCAATTCCTGCGTCTCTACGCGCGTCCGGCCTTCGTCGTGTCGGACAAATCCGTCGTGCAGTCGTCATCGTCGTGGGCGCACTCCACCGAGCCGTACGCGCCGGTGCCGATCTCGGCGAAGTTGCGCAGGCTGTCGGTCCCGGGTTCGAAGTAGCCTCCGTGGCCCTTGGCCTCCCGTGCCGACAGCACCCGCGCACCGAACTCCCGCGCCATCGGGTCCTCGCCGTGACCGAGGCCGCCGACCTCCAGATGCGGCACGTCCTGGATCCAGTCGTCGGCGTCCCGCATCGCCCACACCCGGGCGTCGGTGCCCAGTTCTGAGGCGTTCTCCACGCGCATCCCGGGACTGCCCGCCACCGCGATGTCGGCCACCCGCTCGGGCATCGTGTGGGCGGCGACCCCGCAGACCACGGAGCCGTAGCTGTGGCAGAACATCGCCACGGGCGCGCCGCCCGGCAGCGCGTCGACGAGGGCGTTGAGCCGGACGGCGCCGTTCACGGCGCGCATCGCGGTGGCCGAGTCGATGCCCAGCCCGTCGGGGGAGGTGTAGTCGGCCCAGGCGATCACGGCCGTGCGCGTCGAAGGGCTCGCCTCGCGCTCTTCCGCGTACAGCGCCTGGGCCATGCCGACCGGCGCCGAGTACTTGCGGTTGGTGCGCTGGAAGGTGAGCAGGTCGGTGTCGACGCCGGGGACGACGATCGAGATCCGGTCCGCCTCGTCGAGACCGCCGAACACCTCGGCGGCCCGGCCCGAGCCCTCCGGGTCGAAGGCGAGGATCTGCCGGCCGGGGGCGCTCAGCGCCTCGTAGCGGTGCATCCGGCGTTCGGCCAACTGCTGCCCGGCGGGCGAGAGTCGGCTGTCGTGCGTCCGGGTCCGCTCGATCGCCGCCTGCCGCAGCAGCGCGAGGCGGTTGGCGCGATAACGCAGCCCGGTGGGGGCGCCGTTCATGTTGCCGACGGTGAGCGGGTACTTCTGCGTGAGCGCGGTGCGCTGCGTCGCGGTGAGCGAGGAGAAGAAGCGGGCGAGCCGCGCGGGGCCGGAGTCGAGGTCCG
Organism: Streptomyces sp. SAS_272; assembly: GCF_052543235.1. Taxonomy (NCBI): domain Bacteria; kingdom Bacillati; phylum Actinomycetota; class Actinomycetes; order Kitasatosporales; family Streptomycetaceae; genus Streptomyces; species Streptomyces sp. SAS_272. Next base: position 235,111 of record NZ_JBMNDR010000001.1, read on the forward strand.
GCAGCGCGCGGCCGGCGAGCCGGCCGTGCTCCCAGGCGGTGCGCGAGGTGTGCAGGGCGCTGGTGTCCCGTTGCTGGCGGACGGCGGTCCAGCCGGTGGTCGCCAGCATCACGAACACCACGGCCAGAGTGGCGAGGGTGCGCCAGACGCCGAGTTGCGGGGAGGTGTCGAAGGAAGTCACTGAAAGGACACACTAGGAGAACGAGACGGTCTCGAGTGACCCAAGTGACGGGGATCACGTTTCGTTCGGCGTGGGAATGGTCATGAAGACCCTCAGGCCTTGCGCCGGGAGACCTTCAGGCCGTGCGCCAGTCCCCCAGCAGTGCGGGTCCCACCCCGTCGAGGTACTCCGCCGTCAGCGCGCGGATCCCGTCCAGGCTGAAGTCGTCGCCGACGGACCACTGTCGCTCCGTCACCCGCATCACGCCGCTGAAGACGGCGACCGCAAGCCGGGGCCGGGGGTCGGCGTCCACGTCGAGCCCCTCGCGTACGGCGATCACCCCGGCGAGGTCCTCCTCGACCTCCGTGGACCGCCGCAGATGCGCGGCGAGCAGCACCGGCGTCGACTCGATCACCCGGTACATGCGCAGATACTGCTCCACCGGCGCGACCGACTCCACGACCTCGTTGATCGAGTGCCAGCCCTCCAGCACGGCCTGCCGCAGCGCCTCCAACGGCGGCTCGTGCGGCGGGCGTTCGCGCACCGCCTGCACGAACCGGTCCACCGTCATCTCCACCAGGGCGAGCGCGGCCTCCTCCTTGCCGGCGAAGTAGCGGAAGAAGGTGCGCTGCGAGACGTCGACCGCCTCGGCGATCTGATCGACCGTCGTCTCGTCGTACCCCTGGGAGGTGAACAGCTCTACGGCGGCCCGCAGCAGCGCGTCCCGGGTGCGCTGCTTCTTGCGTTCGCGCAGTGTCGTCGGCATATGTGTCAGTTACCGACTTGTGAACTCGTTTGTCAATTGTCAGTGGCTGTCACTAGCCTCGAACGCATGACTAGTCAGACCACCATCGACTCGACGGGTCCGGGGGGCAAGGCGCCGGCGGACCGATCGGACGGGCCGCCCGCCAAGGGGCTGCGCGGCCACCCGTGGCTCACCCTCATCACCGTCGCCGTCGGCGTCATGATGGTGGCCCTCGACGGCACCATCGTGGCCATCGCCAACCCGGCCATCGCCAGTGACCTGGGCGCCACGTTCGCCGAGGTGCAGTGGATCACCAACGCCTACTTCCTCGCCCTCGCGGTCTCCCTGATCACCGCGGGCAAGCTCGGCGACCGCTTCGGCCACCGCCAGACGTTCCTGATAGGCGTGGTCGGCTTCGCCGCCGCCTCCGGCGCGATCGGCCTGTCCGGCAGCATCGGCGCGGTCGTCGCCTTCCGGGCGCTCCAGGGCCTGTTCGGCGCCCTGCTCATGCCGGCCGCGCTCGGCCTGCTGCGCGCGACCTTCCCGGCCGAGAAGCTCAACATGGCCATCGGCCTGTGGGGCATGGTCATCGGCGCCTCCACCGCCGGCGGCCCGATCCTCGGCGGGGTCCTCGTCGAGCACGTCAACTGGCAGTCGGTGTTCTTCATCAACGTGCCGGTCGGCGCGCTCGCCCTGGTGCTGGGCGTGCTGATCCTGCTCGACCACCGTGCGGAGAACGCCCCGCGCTCCTTCGACGTCCCCGGCATCGCCCTGCTCTCCGGCGCGATGTTCTGCCTCGTCTGGGCCCTGATCAAGGCTCCGGCCTGGGGCTGGGGCGACGGGAGGACGTGGGCGTTCGTGCTCGGTTCCGCGGTGCTCTTCGTGGCCTTCGCCGTGTGGGAGTCGAAGGTGCGCGAGCCGCTGATCCCGCTGGCGCTGTTCCGGTCGGTCCCGCTGTCGGCGGGTGTGGTCCTCATGGTGCTGATGGCGATCGCCTTCATGGGCGGTCTGTTCTTCGTGACGTTCTACCTCCAGAACGTGCACGGCATGAGCCCCATCGACGCGGGCCTGCACCTGCTTCCGCTGACCGGCATGATGATCGTCGGCTCCCCGGTGGCGGGCGTGCTGATCACCAAGCTCGGCCCGCGCATCCCGCTGGCCGGCGGCATGGCGGCCACCGCGATCGCCATGTACGGCATGTCCACGCTGGAGACGGACACCGGCAGCGGTGTCATGTCCGTGTGGTTCGCGCTGCTGGGCTTCGGCCTCGCCCCCGTCATGGTCGGCGCGACCGAGGTCATCGTCGGCAACGCTCCGATGGAGCTGTCGGGTGTGGCGGGCGGTCTCCAGCAGGCCGCCATGCAGATCGGCGGCAGCCTCGGCACGGCCGTGCTGGGCGCCGTGATGGCCTCCAAGGTGGACGGCGACCTGCCGGCCAACTGGAAGGACGCGGGCCTGCCCGAGCTCACCCCGGCGCAGCTGGACCAGGCCTCGGAGGCGGTCCAGGTCGGCGTGGCGCCGGTCGCCAAGGGCACCCCCGAGGCGGTCGCCGCGAAGATCGCGGACGTCGCCCACGACACGTTCATCTCCGGTATGAGCCTGGCCTCGCTGGTCGCCGCCGGGGTGGCGGTCGTCGCCGTCTTCGTCGCGCTGCTCACCAAGCGCGGAGAGAACGCGGAGGCGGGCGCGGGCGTCGGTCACATCTGACGGGATTTCGGCGACTTTCCCCTATCAGGGTGACAGCGCTAAAGGTCTCTCGCCTTCGGCACGCGTCACAGGTCACAGTGGGTCAAGCCCTCCGGATGGCAGGGCCCGCCAGGGCTGTGGCGCGCTGTCGGGGGGGGAAAGCGCGCCGACCGCCCGGCGGCCGCGGGGCATGGACCGCGTTTCACGGGTTACCCGTTCATCGAAACATCCCCGGAATCCAGGGAGTTGACGATGGCCGGATTCGGAAACGGCGCCCGCAGGTACCCCCGCTCGCCTGGCCGCACCAGGTCAGGGACCGGGCCGGACAGCGCGACGCTCGGCATCATCGGCCTCGTCTGCGCGGTCGCCGGATTCTTCGCGCTGGGGATCGTCCTCGGCCCCGCGGCGATCGTGTGCGGCTGGCTGGCCATGGGCCGCACCTGGGCGGGCCCCCGTCCGGTACCGGCCCTGGTCGCGGTCGTCCTCGGCGCGATCGACACCCTGCTGGCCCTCGTCTGGCTGGCGGGAGCGGCGGGCACGGGCAACGGGCTGCTCTGACCCAGGCCTACGGCCGGCCCGATGTCCGGCCCCGGCCGGATGTCCGGCCTCGCGCCGATTGCCTCCCCCGCGCCGATCTCCGGCCCGCCCCGGGCCTGCGGTCCCTGCCCTGCGGCCGTGAGCGGTCGCCGCGGCGACCTCTCCCGGGGCGGCTTTCCGGCCGACGCGGCGGCTTCCGGCCGGGCGGCTCCCGGCTAGCGGGGCGGGCGGCCGGCGGTCAGGGACGGGGCCTTCCGGGCGCCGTCCCGCAGCGCCGCGACCTCGCTCCGCAGCGCCCTCACCTCCTCCGTCAACGCCAGGATCGCCTCCGTCTGCGCGCGTTCCTCGACGTCGTCCTTCTCGAACCGCTCGATGAACCACGCGGCGATGTTCGCGGTCACCACACCCAGCAGAGCGATCCCGGAGAGCATCAGCCCGACGGCGATGATCCGCCCCAGGCCGGTGGTCGGCGAGTGGTCCCCGTACCCCACGGTCGTCATCGTGGTGAACGACCACCACAGCGCGTCACCCAGTGTCCGGATGTTCCCGTCCGGCGACTCGCGCTCGACCGACAGCACGGCGAGCGAGCCGAACATCAGCAGTCCGACGACCGCGCCCACGACGTAGGTCGTCATCCGGATCTGCGAGGCCATCCGGGCCCGCCGGCCCACCAGCAGCAGCGTCGAGACCAGCCGCAGCAGCCGCAACGGCTGGAGCAGCGGCAGCACGACCGCGCACAGGTCCAGCCAGTGCGTACGGACGAACCGCCGCCGCCCGGTCGTCAGCGCCAGCCGGATCAGATAGTCCGCGGCGAACGTCCCCCACACGGTCCACTCGACCGCGGTGCACACCACCGTCGTCGAGGGACCGGCCGAGGTGTCCACGATCGGCACCGCGTAGGCGACGGCGTACATCACGGCGAGGGCCAGCAGGGGCCGTTGCGTCCACTGCTCCCACCGGTCCTGCCGGTCCCACCGGGGCTGCGCCGTTCCTTCGTGCATGGTCGCATAGTAAAGAACGGGTAAGGGCGGTGAAGCCCGAAGGGCGGTGGAGCCCGAAGACTCCACCGCCCCTCGTCCGCCCGGGTCGTGCGGAGACTACGCGTCGCCCCCGGCGGCCCCCGGGTCCGCCGCAGAGACGTCCAGCAGCTGGTACCGGTCGATGGCCTGCTTCAGCAGCGACCGGTCGACCTTGCCCTCCCGTGCCAGCTCGGTCAGCACCGCCACCACCACCGACTCGGCGTCGATGTGGAAGAAGCGGCGAGCCGCCCCGCGGGTGTCGGCGAAGCCGAAGCCGTCCGCGCCCAGCGACTGGTACGTGCCCGGCACCCATCGGGCGATCTGGTCCGGCACCGACCGCATCCAGTCCGAGACGGCCACGAACGGCCCCTCGGCCCCGGAGAGCTTGCGCGTCACGTACGGCACCTGCTGCTCCTCCTCGGGGTGCAGCAGGTTGTGCCGCTCGACCTCGACGGCTTCGCGCCGCAGCTCGTTCCAGGAGGTCGCGGACCAGACGTCGGCCTTGACGTTCCAGTCCTCGGCGAGGATCTTCTGCGCCTGGACCGCCCACGGGACGGCCACGCCGGACGCGATGATCTGCGCCGGGATCGACCCCGAGGCGCCCTCGCTGAAGCGGTGGATGCCCTTGAGGATGCCCTCGGCGTCCACGTTCGCCGGCTCGGCGGGGTGCTGGATGGGCTCGTTGTAGACGGTCAGGTAGTAGAAGACGTCCTCGCCGTGCGGGTGTTCGGCGGAACTGCCGTACATCCTCCTGAGCCCGTCCTGCACGATGTGCGCGATCTCGAAACCGTAGGCCGGGTCGTAGGCGACGCAGCCCGGGTTGGTCGAGGCGAGCAGCTGCGAGTGGCCGTCCGCGTGCTGGAGTCCCTCACCGGTCAGGGTCGTACGCCCGGCGGTCGCCCCCAGGACGAAGCCGCGCGCCAACTGGTCCGACATCTGCCAGAACTGGTCGCCGGTGCGCTGGAAACCGAACATCGAGTAGAAGACGTAGACCGGGATCAGCGGCTCGCCGTGCGTGGCGTAGGCCGATCCCGCCGCGATCAGGGAGGCGGTGCAGCCCGCCTCGGAGATGCCGTCGTGCAGCATCTGACCCGTCGGCGACTCCTTGTACGCCAGCAGCAGCTCGCGGTCGACCGACTCGTACTGCTGGCCGAGCGGGTTGTAGATCTTCGCACTCGGGAAGAAGGAGTCCATGCCGAAGGTGCGGTACTCGTCCGGCGCGATCAGCACGAACCGCTTGCCGAGCTCCTTGTCCCGCATGAGGTCCTTGAGGAGCCGCACAAAGGCCATGGTCGTCGCGATGGACTGCTGGCCCGAGCCCTTCTTCACGCTCGCGTACGTCTTGTCGTCCGGCAGCGCGAGCGGTTCGGAGCGCACCACACGGGTCGGGACGTAGCCGCCGCAGCTCTTGCGGCGGTCGTGCATGTACTGGATCTCCTCCGAGTTCCGGCCGGGGTGGAAGTACGGCGGCACGCCGCCTTCCAGCTCCTTGTCGGAGATCGGCAGGTGCAGCCGGTCGCGGAAGCCCTTCAGGTCGGCGACCGTCAGCTTCTTCATCTGGTGCGTGGCGTTGCGGCCCTCGAAGTTCGGGCCCAGCGTCCAGCCCTTCACCGTCTTGGCGAGGATGACCGTCGGCTGACCTGTGTGCTCCACGGCCGCCTTGAACGCCGCGTAGATCTTCCGGTGGTCGTGACCGCCGCGGCCCAGGTGCAGGATCTGGTCGTCGGTCATGCCCTCGACCATCGCGCGCAGCCGGTGGTCGTCGCCGAAGAAGTGGTCCCGGATGTAGGCGCCGGACTCGGTGGCGTACGTCTGGAACTGACCGTCCGGCGTCGTGTTCATCCGGTTGACGAGGGTGCCGTCGCGGTCCTGCGCGAGCAGCGGGTCCCACGACCGGTCCCAGATCAGCTTGATCACGTTCCAGCCGGCGCCCCGGAAGACCGACTCCAGCTCCTGGATGACCTTGCCGTTGCCGCGCACCGGCCCGTCGAGCCGCTGGAGGTTGCAGTTGACCACGAAGGTCAGGTTGTCCAGGCCCTCACGTGCGGCGATCGTCAGCTGGCCGAGCGACTCCGGCTCGTCCATCTCGCCGTCCCCGAGGAACGCCCACACGCGCGACTTCGACGTGTCGGCGATCCCGCGCGCGTGCATGTAGCGGTTCATCCGCGCCTGGTAGATCGCGCCGATCGGGCCGAGGCCCATCGACACCGTCGGGAACTCCCAGAAGTCGGGCATCAGGCGCGGGTGCGGATACGAGGACAGCCCGTGCGGCGCCTTGGACTTCTCCTGGCGGAAACCGTCGAGGTTGTCCTCGCTGAGCCGGTCGAGCAGAAACGCGCGCGCGTAGATGCCCGGCGAGGCGTGGCCCTGGAAGAAGACCTGGTCGCCGCCGTCGCCCTCGTCCTTGCCGCGGAAGAAGTGGTTGAAGCCGACGTCGTAGAGGGACGCAGAGGAGGCGAAGGTGGCGATGTGGCCGCCCACGCCGATGCCCGGCCGCTGGGCTCTGGACACCATGACGGCCGCGTTCCAGCGGGTCGCGTTGAGGATCTTGCGCTCGATCTCCTCGTTGCCCGGGAAGAACGGCTCGGCCCTGGTGGGGATCGTGTTGACGTAGTCCGTGCTGCGCATCTCGGGCACGGCCACGCGCTTCTCGCGGGCCCGCTCGATCAGGCGCAGCATGAGATAGCGGGCCCGCTCCCGGCCGCGCTCGTCGATCGCGGCGTCGAGGGAGTCGAGCCACTCCTGGGTTTCCTCGGGATCGAAGTCAGGAACCTGACTCGGAAGGCCGCCAATGATGATCGGGTTGCGATCGGATCCGGAAGCCACGCTGTTCCTTACCTGTCAGAGGGGCTGTGTGGGGCTGGGTGGGGCTATGGGTCTCGCTCGGCGCCTCCCGGGCGTCACGCGGATGGCTCCGCCTGGCTCCCGGGCGCCTGCACCGCCCCATCGTCTACCTAGGCGCCGCAAACGTCATCTCTACCCCTAGGTAACAGCAGCCTGTTCGCATCTCGTACCCTTGGATGGTTCTCAAATGCGCAAACAGGGCAGATAGGTGTGGTGTACGTCACCATTCGTCCGCATCGTGTGCTTGGAGTTGCGTCGAGACGGCCAGGATCGTCACCGTTTCGGCGGTCCGAACCGCCGGGTACTTGCGCGATCCGTCCCGTCCGTGTGGACTACGGCCAATGCCTCGCGCACGCGCGTGGCTGAGATTCCCCCCAGCCCTGGACGGGCCCGGGGGAACCCCATCCGAATCAAGATCAGGAGGCAACCCGTGAGCGCGACCGCGGACCACGCGGAGGAGCGGACCAGCCCTGCCGTCAGGCTGGGTTTCCAGCCCGAGCAGGTGGTCCAGGAGATCGGCTACGACGACGACGTCGACCAGGAGCTCCGCGAGTCCATCGAGGAAGTCATCGGCAGCGATCTGGTGGACGAGGACTACGACGACGTCGCCGACGCCGTGGTGCTCTGGTTCCGCGACGATGACGGAGACCTGACGGATGCGCTGGTGGACGCCACCACGTACATCGAGGAAGGCGGGTCGATCCTCCTCCTGACGCCGAAGACCGGCCGTACGGGATACGTGGAGCCGAGCGACGTCTCCGAAGCCGCGACGACTGCGGGTCTGTCGGCCAGCAAGAGCGTCAGCGTCGGCAAGGACTGGAGCGGCAGCCGGCTGGTGACGCCCAAGGCGGCCAAGTCCAAGAAGTGATGTGACGTGCGGACGGGCCGGGCTCACGCCTTCGGCCCGTCCGTCGGCCTTCGGCGGCTGCTGCGTAGGGTGGGTCTCACCCAGACAGCCCCACCCGAAGGGACATCCAGGCGATGGCGATCCAGGTCGGCGACAAGGCCCCCGACTTCGAGCTCAAGGACAACCACGGCCGGGCCGTGAGGCTCTCCGACTTCCGGGGCGACAAGAACGTCGTCCTGCTCTTCTACCCCTTCGCCTTCACCGGTGTGTGCACCGGGGAGCTGTGCGAGGTGCGCGACCACCTGCCGCAGTTCTCCGACCGCGACACCCAGGTGCTCGCCGTGTCCAACGACTCGATCCACACCCTGCGCGTCTTCGCCGAGCAGGAGGGCCTGGAGTACCCGCTGCTCAGCGACTTCTGGCCGCACGGCGAGGTGTCCCGGGCCTACGGCGTCTTCGCCGAGGACAAGGGCTGCGCGGTGCGCGGCACCTTCGTCATCGACAAGGAGGGCGTCGTGCGCTGGACGGTCGTGAACGCCCTGCCGGACGCCCGCGACCTCGGCGAGTACGTCAAGGCGCTCGACACCCTGTGATTCTTCGGCCCCAGGGCCTGCGTGCTTCGGGAACCCGTCACTAGGATCGACACGTTGATCCGATATCCGACGCATCACGGGGCTCCCCGCCCCAGAGACCAATGGAGGAGTTCGTGGGAGTCAGCCTCAGCAAGGGCGGCAACGTATCGCTGACCAAGGAGGCCCCGGGCCTGACCGCGGTCATCGTCGGTCTGGGGTGGGACGTCCGCACCACGACCGGCACCGACTTCGACCTGGACGCCAGTGCGCTGCTGGTGAACAACGCCGGCAAGGTCGCCAGTGACGCCAACTTCGTCTTCTTCAACAACCTGAAGAGCCCCGACGGCTCGGTCGAGCACACCGGTGACAACACCACCGGTGAGGGCGAGGGCGACGACGAGGCGATCAAGGTCAACCTCGCCACGGTCCCGGCCGACGTCGACAAGATCGTCTTCCCGGTGTCGATCTACGACGCGGAGAACCGCCAGCAGTCCTTCGGTCAGGTCCGCAACGCGTTCATCCGCGTCGTGAACCAGGCCGGCGGCGCCGAGATCGCCCGCTACGACCTCAGCGAGGACGCGAGCACGGAGACCGCGATGGTCTTCGGCGAGCTGTACCGGCACGGCGCCGAGTGGAAGTTCCGTGCCATCGGCCAGGGCTACGCCTCGGGTCTGCGCGGCATCGCGCAGGACTTCGGCGTCAACGTCTGAGTCACCCGCACCACCCGAGTCACCCGATCGTCCGACCCCAGGCGCCGCACCGTTCTCACGGGCGGCGCCTGGGGGTCCCCTCCGGGGGTGCAGGACAACCGAAGAGACTGCCTGAGCACGACCTAGGGGAGGACCAGCAATATGGGCGTCACGCTCGCCAAGGGGGGCAACGTCTCCCTGTCCAAGGCCGCGCCGAACCTCACTCAGGTGATGGTCGGACTCGGCTGGGACGCGCGCTCCACCACCGGAGCCGCCTTCGACCTGGACGCCAGCGCCCTGCTGTGCACCGGCGGGCGGGTCATGGGGGACGAGTGGTTCGTCTTCTACAACCAGCTCCAGAGCCCGGACGGCTCGGTGGAGCACACCGGCGACAACCTGACCGGCGAGGGCGAGGGCGACGACGAGTCGCTGATCGTGAATCTCCTCAAGGTGCCGCCGCAGTGCGACAAGATCGTCTTTCCCGTCTCCATCCACATGGCCGACGAGCGGGGCCAGACCTTCGGTCAGGTGTCCAACGCGTTCATCCGCGTCGTCAACCAGGCCGACGGCCAGGAGCTCGCCCGCTACGACCTCAGTGAGGACGCCGGCACGGAGACCGCGATGATCTTCGGCGAGCTGTACCGGTACCAGGGCGAGTGGAAGTTCAGGGCCGTGGGACAGGGGTACGCGTCGGGTCTGCGGGGCATCGCGCTCGACTTCGGGGTGAACGTCTCCTAGGTCCCGCATTCCGCACGGAGGCCGGCTACCGATCGGTACGGGGCCCGCCCGCCCCCTACGGAGCAGTCGACCCTTAGACTTCGCAGCTGGAAGTCAACGTTTCGTAAAGCCGAGTACGGCGCGGGGGAAACCCGCCCTCAGATCCGTCTGGGGGGACCCCCAACACAGGATTGGGTAGCCAGTGCTTCTGAAAACTTTCGGCTGGTCGTTCGCGATCACCGCGCTCGGCCTCGTCGCAGCGGCCTTCTACGGGGGGTGGGAGGCGCTCGGCATCGTGGCGATCCTCTGCATCCTGGAGATCTCGCTGTCGTTCGACAACGCGGTGGTCAACGCCGGGATCCTGAAGAAGATGAGTGCCTTCTGGCAGAAGATCTTCCTCACGATCGGCGTGCTGATCGCGGTCTTCGGCATGCGGCTGGTCTTCCCCGTCGTCATCGTCGCCATCAGCGCCAAGATCGGTCCGATCGACGCGGTCGACCTCGCGCTCAACGACAAGGACCAGTACCAGCAGCTCGTCACCGACGCCCACCCGTCGATCGCCGCGTTCGGTGGCATGTTCCTGCTGATGATCTTCCTGGACTTCATCTTCGAGGACCGGGACATCCAGTGGCTGCGCTGGATCGAGCGCCCGCTCGCCAAGCTCGGCAAGGTCGACATGCTGTCGGTCTGCATCGCGCTGATCGTCCTGCTGATCACGTCCTTCACCTTCGCCACGCACGCCCACCAGCACGGCGGGGCCCACGTGGACAAGGCGGAGACGGTCCTGATCTCCGGCATCGCCGGCCTGATCACGTACATGGTCGTCGGCGGTCTCTCCGGCTACTTCGAGGACAAGCTCGAGGAAGAGGAGGAGCGGGAGCACGAGGAGGAGGAAGAGGCCGCGCGCACCGGCAAGCAGCGCCCGGCGATCGTCCTCGCCGGCCAGGCCGCGTTCTTCATGTTCCTCTACCTCGAGGTCCTGGACGCGTCCTTCTCCTTCGACGGAGTGATCGGCGCCTTCGCCATCACCAACGACATCGTCCTGATGGCCCTCGGCCTCGGCGTCGGCGCGATGTACGTCCGGTCCCTCACCGTGTACCTGGTCCGCCAGGGCACCCTCGACGACTACGTCTACCTGGAGCACGGCGCCCACTACGCGATCGGCGCCCTCGCCGTGATCCTCATGGTCACCATCCAGTACCAGATCAACGAGGTCATCACCGGCCTCGTCGGCGTGGTCCTGATCGCCTGGTCCTTCTGGTCCTCCGTGCGCCGCAACAACGCGCTGGCAGCGGCAGAGGGAAAAGCGACGGCCTCGGACGACAAGACTGAGGTCTCGTCCGGGGTGTGATCACCTTCTGCGGGAGGAACGCTCTGAGCGGGGCGGCCGGTGAGGAAACTGTCCTCCACGGCCGCCCCGCCGGTTTTCATCATGGGACGTGGGGGCGGGGAATGGGCATCTTCGACGGGCTCCTGGGCAGCCGCGCGACCGACTTCGACTCGGGCAACGCGGCCACGAACGCAATCGAGCTGACCAAACGGCACAGCCAGGTCTCGCTCACCAAACAGGGGGCCGCCACCGGCAACCTGCGGGTCAACCTGGCCTGGCGGATGCGGACGTCCGACATCGGAGGGCCCCAGCGGGAGAGCCTGCTGCGGCACCCGTTCAAGGCGCTGCGGCCGCCGGAGGTCGTCGGGCACAGCCAGAGCATGGTCAACGTCGACCTCGACCTCGGCTGCCTGTACGAGCTGGCCGACGGGACGAAGGGCGTCGTGCAGCCGCTCGGCGGACTGCTCGGGGACGTGAACGCGGCGCCGTACGTCAAGCTCAGCGGCGACGACCGGTTCGGGTCGGCGTCCGGCGAGACGATGTACGTCAACCTCGACCACCGCGACGAGATCAAGCGGCTGCTCGTCTTCGTGTACATCTACGACCAGACGCCGGCCTTCGACCGCACCCACGCGATCGTCACGCTGTACCCGAGCAACGGCCCGCGGATCGAGATCGGCCTCGACGAGCGGCACCCCCAGGCCCGCTCCTGCGCGGTGGTGATGATCGAGAACGTCAAGGGCGAGCTGATGGTGCGCCGCGAGGTGCGGTTCGTCTACGGCTTCCAGGCGGAGCTGGACCGGCTGTACGGGTGGGGGCTGCAGTGGGGGCGCGGCTACAAGACCAAGGCCGAGCGGTAGCGGAGGTCCTCCGGGGCCCACCCGGAGCCTTCGGCCGCTCGGCGTCCTCGGCGTCCTCAGCGTCCGACGAACTGCGGTCCCTGCGGCGGCAGCCGGAACGAGCCGTCCGGGTAGCCGTAGCCGTAGGTCGGCAGGCTGGCCGGATAGCCGTAGGCGGGCGGCTGCTGGGGGACGGCCGACGTGGGCCGCTCCGGCGGCAGCGGCTGCGACAGGCTGGGCGTCTGCGGAGCCGGCGTGGCGGCCTCGGGGACGTCGGCCTCCTCGGACTCGTCGACCGAGATGCCGAAGTCGGTGGCCAGCCCCTTGAGGCCGTTGGAATAGCCCTCGCCCAGTGCGCGGAACTTCCAGCCGTCGCCGCGCCGGTACAGCTCGCCGCAGATCAGGGCCGTCTCCTGGCCCGTCTCGGGGCGGATGTCGAAGGTGGCCAGCGGCTCGCCGTCGGTCGTCGCGTCGTACAGCGCGATGGTGAGGGCACGTACGCGGTCGAACGTGACGCCGTCCGCCGAAGCGGTCAGGAGAATACGGCCGACGCCGGACTCGACACCGGACAGATCGGTCTGGATCGTGTCGGTGAGGCCCTCGGCGACCCGCTTCTTGCCGAGTCGCCACACCTTCCCGGAGGGGTGCCGGGGCTGGTTGTAGAAGACGAAGTCCTCGTCGGAGCGCACACGGCCGTCGAGACCGAGGAGCAGCGCGGAGGCATCGACGTCCGGGACCCCCTGCCCGGGGGTCCAGCGCAGCACGGCGCGCACCGTGGTGGCTTTCAGCGGGACGTTCGACCCCTTCAGCATCGCGTGCGTCATGCGGTCATCCTGCCTTCTCGGGCCTGCTCACGACAACGCGGGGTACTCGGCGACCTACATGGACGAGTTACCTGAAATTCATGCCCTGGGGGAACCTGGGACATGGATCCCTACGTACTATTACCGGCCACCTCTTGCCGAATCCATGCCATACCTTGCACCACGGGGGAGATTCATGCGTCATTTCGGGCACCTCGCCCCTGAGGTGCGACAGCGCCTGTTCCACCGGGAGCCGTGCGTCTTCGACCCGGACTCGCCGGCCAGGCTGCTCTCCGCGGCTCTGGGCGCCACGCTCTACAGCCCGGCCACCCGGCCCCGGCTGGCGGACGACGTCGTCAAGCAGACCGGGCGCGGCGTGGTGTCGATGGTGCTGTGCCTGGAGGACTCCATCGGCGACGAGGACGTCGCGGCCGGCGAGGAGAACCTCGTCCGGCAGTTCGCCGACCTCGCGGACCGGTCGGGCGTGGAGCTCCCCCTGCTTTTCATCCGGGTGCGCACGCCCGAACAGATCCCCGACCTGGTCCGGCGTCTCGGCGGCGCCGCGCGGCTGCTCAGCGGATTCGTGTTCCCGAAGTTCACCGAGGAGCGGGGCATCCCCTTCCTGGAGGCGCTGGCCGGTGCGGAGGCGGCGAGCGGGCGCCGCCTGTTCGGCATGCCCGTGCTGGAGACGCCGGAGCTGATGTACCGCGAGTCGCGGGTGGACGCCCTGGAGGGCATCGCCCGCGCCGTCGACAAGTACCGCAGCCGGGTCCTCGCGCTGCGCCTCGGCGTGACCGACTTCTGCTCCGCGTACGGGCTGCGCCGGGCGCCCGACATGACCGCCTACGACGTCCAGATCGTCGCCTCCGTGATCGCCGACGTGGTGAACATGCTGGGGCGGGCCGACGGCAGCGGGTTCACGGTGACCGGGCCGGTGTGGGAGTACTTCAGGGTCCCCGAGCGCATGTTCAAGCCGATGCTGCGGCACAGTCCCTTCCTGGAGGGGCAGGCCGTGGAGCTGCGCGAGAGACTGATCGAGCACGCGATGGACGGTCTGCTGCGCGAGATCTCCCTCGACCAGGCCAACGGCCTGCTGGGCAAGACCTGCATCCACCCCTCGCACGTGCCGGCCGTGCACGCGCTGTCCGTGGTCAGTCACGAGGAGTACAGCGACGCGGCGGACATCCTGCGGCCGGAACGCGGCGGTGGGGGTGTACTGCGGTCGCAGTACACGAACAAGATGAACGAGGTGAAGCCGCACCGCGCCTGGGCCGAGCGCACCATGCTGCGCGCGGAGGTCTTCGGCGTCGCGCACGAGGACGTCAGCTTCGTCGACCTGCTCGCAGCCGGCATTCCCGGCTGAACACACCTCACGATCTAGGGACGCATGAGAAACGCAGTGAACAACGGGGTCTGGTCCGGGACCTGGGTCGCCGAGCGGCTCGGACTGGAACTGGTGGGCGACGACGCGCTGCCGCAGATGCTGGGGCTGGCCCTGCGCCGCAACCCCAAGCGGGCGCATCTGCTGGTCTCCCACGTCCTCGGCAAGCACGTCCCGCAGTCCCCGGCGGTCGTCCACGGCCACGGCCTCGCTCTCGGGTGCCGCGTGCGGGAGCTGCTCGGCCCCGAGGAGGCGGCGAAGGCGGTCGTCCTCGGCTACGCGGAGACGGCCACCGGCCTCGGCCACTGCGTCGCCGACGGCGTCGGCGTCGCCGCGTACCTGCACTCCACCCGGCGCCCGGTCCCGGGCGTCGCGACGGCGGGCGGCTTCGAGGAGTCCCACTCCCACGCCACCTCCCACCTGCTGCTTCCGGAGGACCCGACGCTGCTGGTCGGCGACGGCCCGCTGGTGCTGGTGGACGACGAGTTCTCCACCGGCAACACGGTGCTGAACACGATCCGGGACCTGCACGGGCGCTATCCGCGGGAGCGGTACGTCGTCGTCGCCCTCGTCGACATGCGCTCGGCGGCCGACGCGGGCCGCCTCGACGACTTCGCCCGCGAGATCGGCGCCCGGGTGGACCTGGTCGCCGCCGCCTCGGGCGCCGTCCGCCTCCCGGAGGGGGTGCTGGAGAAGGGACAGGCCCTGGTCGCCCGGCACGAGGCGGAGGCCGCCGCGAACGGTGAGCGGTCGGCCGCGGGTTCGTCGGGGCCGGTCGCGCAGCTCCCCGCGCCCCTCGAGGACGTTGCGGCCGACGCCCGCCGCGACACCCAAGGCGCGCACCCGGCAGACGACCGCACCGGGCAGACGTCCCCCCGGGGCAGCGCGACCCGCGTGGACCTGCACTGGCCGCGCGGGCTGCCGGACGGCGGCCGGCACGGGTTCACCCCGGCGCACCGGGACCGGCTGGAGGCCGCACTCCCGGCCATGACCGCCCGCCTGGCGGAGGCGATACCCGGCGACGCCCGGAGCGTCCTCGTCCTCGGCTTCGAGGAGCTGATGTACACCCCGCTGCGGCTGGCGCGGGAGCTGGCGGAGGCCGTGCCCGCAGAGGTGCGCTACTCGACCACCACCCGCTCACCCGTCCTCGCGGTCGACGACCCCGGCTACGCGATACGCAGCCGAATCGTTTTCCCCGCCCACGACGAGCCCGCCGACGGCCCCGGCGAGCGCTATGCCTATAACGTCGCAGGCGGCGGCTTCGACGCCGTCGTCGCCGTCGTGGACTCGGTGGCGGACACCCCGTCGCTGCACGCCCCCGACGGCCTGCTGTCCCGCCTCGCCGCGCACACCCCGCACGTCGTCCTCGCGGTCGTCCCCTCGTACGTCCCCGAGCCGCTGTACGCAGCCGCACTGCCGGAAAAGAGATCCCTCATGCTGCCCGAGCCCCTTCGCGGCCCCGCCTTCTCGTCGTACGCGCCCGAGGAGGTCGGCTGGCTGCTCCAGGACCTCTCGGACGTGACGCTGGAGGCGCCGACCGAGGAGCGGGAGGAGGCCATCCAGAGCGGCGGCGCGCACTACGCCGAGTCGCTGCCCGTCGAGTACCAGCCCAGCGAGCAGTACCAGGAGCTGTTCCACGCGGCGCTCAAGACCTCGGCGGCGCGGATCGCGCAGGCCGTGGGCGTCGTCACGGAGACCGTGATCGCCGAACGGTCCCCGCGGCCTGTCCTCGTCTCGCTCGCCCGCGCCGGGACCCCGGTCGGCGTGCTGATGCGCCGCTGGGCGCAGTTCCGGCACGGTCTCGACCTGCCGCACTACGCGGTGTCGATCGTGCGCGGCCGGGGCATCGACGCCAACGCGCTGCGCTGGCTCGCGGCCCATCACGACCCGCGGGACGTCGTGTTCGTCGACGGCTGGACCGGAAAGGGCGCGATCACCCGGGAACTGGCCGCGGCGGTCGAGGAGTTCGAGGCGGGCGGCGGTGCGGCGGGCTTCGACCCGGAGATCGCGGTGCTGGCCGACCCGGGCTCCTGCGTGCGGACGTTCGGCACCCGCGAGGACTTCCTCATCCCGTCCGCCTGCCTCAACTCGACCGTCTCGGGGCTGATCTCACGGACCGTCCTGCGCGCCGACCTGGTCGGCCCGGACGACTTCCACGGCGCGAAGTTCTACCGCGAACTCGCCGGCGTGGACGTCTCGACGGACTTCCTGGACGCCGTGGCCGCCCGCTTCCCCGAGGTCGCGGAAGCCGTCGGCGGCGCGGTGAAGGAACTGCTCGCCGGCGACCGCACACCGAGCTGGGAAGGCTGGGCGGCGGTCGAGCGGATCAGCGAGGAGTACGGCATCCACGACGTCAACCTGGTCAAGCCGGGCGTCGGCGAGACCACCCGGGTGCTGCTGCGCCGGGTGCCGTGGAAGATCCTCGCGCGGGCCGGGGCGGGCGCCGACCTGGACCACGTGCGGCTGCTCGCCGGACAGCGAGGGGTGCCCGTCGAGGAGGTCGGCGACCTGCCCTACACCTGCGTGGGGCTGATCCACCCGCAGTTCACCCGCGGCGCGACCGGCGCCGACGGCAAGGCGGTGACGGTCTGATGCCGGTTCTGGTGGCGAGCGACCTCGACCGTACGCTCATCTACTCGGCGGCGGCCCTGGCGCTGACCATGCCGGACGCCCGGGCGCCTCGGCTGCTGTGCGTGGAGGTGCACGAGGCGAGACCGCTGTCGTTCATGACCGAGACGGCGGCGCAGCTGCTCACCGACCTCGGGGACGCGGCGCTGTTCATGCCGACGACCACCCGGACGCGCAAGCAGTACCAGCGCATCAACCTCCCCGGGCCTCCGCCGAAGTACGCGATCTGCGCCAACGGCGGCCATCTCCTCGTCGACGGGGCGACCGACCACGACTGGCACGCACGTGTGCTCGCGCGGCTGGCCGACGAGTGCGCGCCGCTCGCGGAGGTCCAGGAGCACCTGGCGAAGACGGCGGACCCGCTCTGGCTGCGCAAGCAGCGCGTCGCCGAGGACCTGTTCGCCTACCTCGTCGTGGAGCGCGAGCTGCTGCCCGAGGAGTGGGTGAAGGAGCTGGCGGCCTGGGCGGAGAACCGCGGCTGGACCGTGTCGCTCCAGGGCCGCAAGATCTACGCCGTGCCGAAGCCGCTCACCAAGAGCGCGGCCGTGCGCGAGGTGGCCCGCCGTACCGGCGCCGAACTGACGCTCGCGGCGGGCGACTCGCTGCTCGACGCCGACCTGCTGCTGGCCGCGGACCGCGGCTGGCGTCCGGGCCACGGCGAGCTGGCCGACGCGGCCTGGGCGGCCCCGCAGATCACCGCCCTGCCGGAGCGTGGCGTGCTGGCGGGGGAGCGCATTCTGCGGGAGTTCCTCAGGGACTGCCGCGGAACCCGGCCCGCGTAAAGGGCTGCAAGCGGTACATGACCGACGGAAAGGGTTTCCGTCGGTAACACCTTCAGGAACAGCAGCCCCCGCCGCAGCAACCGCCTCCGCCCCCGCCGCCCGCTTGTGGCGCGGGGGCGGATTTCGTTCCGCCGACGGCCACCGTGGACAGAAGTTTGACCGTATCGTCGTGCCCGGCGGGGCAGTCCGCGGGGTCGGCGGACTGTGCCATCGGGCGGCTCAGTTCGAAGGTGTCGCCGCAGGTCCGGCAGCGGTACTCGTAGCGAGGCATGCGGTCAGACTAAGCCCCTATGCTCGGAGACGGTGTCAGCAGTTTTAGCTCTGTTCACTTCTGTCACTTTCTTATGTGGAGAACTTGCGAAGAGCGCTGGTAATTTGAGAGCGCCGCGCTGAGCCCCGAGGTCGAAGGGTTCACTGTTTGCGGCCGCGTCAACGGCAACCATGTCAGGCCCTCGTAAGTCTGTACGTCTGCCTGCGAGCAATACGGAGTGCGGGAGGGAGACGGGTCGTGACCCAGGCGGGGCAGGGGGAGGAGCCCCAAGAGCCGGATGCCACCATGCAGTTGAAGGTGCCGCCCGCTTTCCAGGCGGACGAGACCATGCAGCTGCGCGTGTCGGACATACCGGTCGAGCCGGATATATCCCAGGGGGGTGCCGACGGTGAGGCGCGTTCGTCGAAGAATCGGCGCAAAGCCCCCCGGCCTCCCCTGCATGTCCGCATTTCCGCCGCTCTGGGCCCCCGGCTCGCCCCGCTCCTCGCCGTGCTGGCGCCATATGTGTCTCGTGTCACTCCGTACGTCCGCAAACTGCGCCCGCAGTACCCGCGGCCCGGCCGTGACGACTGGCGGCGCTGGATACCCTCCTGGCGGCAGTGGCTCGGCGGGGTCCTCAGCTCCATAGGCCTGAGCGCCATGTTCCTGGTCGTCGCCTACGCCGCCACCGACATCCCGGACAATCTCAACACGTATGCCACACAGCAGGACAACGTGTACTTCTGGGCCGACGGGACGCCGATGGCCCGCACCGGCTGGGTGCAGCGGCAGGCGATGCCGCTGAAGGACATCCCCGAGGACGTCCGCTGGGCCGTGCTCTCCGCGGAGAACGCGAGCTTCTACAGCGACCCCGGCATCTCCTTCAAGGGCATCGGCAGGGCCCTGTTCCGCACCATCGGCCAGGGCGACACGCAGGGTGGCTCCACGATCACCCAGCAGTACGTGAAGAACGTCTACCTGAACCAGAACCAGACGATCAGCCGCAAGTTCACCGAGGCGATGATCTCCCTCAAGCTCGACAACCAGATGAGCAAGGACGACATCCTCGAGGGCTACCTCAACACCAGCTGGTTCGGCCGCGGCACCTACGGCATCCAGCGCGCCGCCCAGGCCTACTACGGCAAGGACGTCGGCGAGCTCAACGCCAGCGAGGCCGCGTTCCTCGCCTCGCTCCTCAGGGGCGCCGGCCTGTACGACCCGACCCTCAACTCCGCCAACCGCGCCCGCGCCGTCGAGCGCTGGTCGTGGACCCTGGACCGGATGGTCGAGACCGGCAAGCTGTCGAAGGCCGAGCGCGCCACCTACACGAAGTTCCCCGAGCCGCTCAAGGCCAACCCGCTGTACGACACCGGCGAGCAGAGCGACTACCTGGTGGAACTCGCCGCCCAGTACGCCAAGAAGGCCGGGAACATCTCCGACAAGGACTTCGACCTCGGCGGCTACCAGATCTACACGACCTTCGACAAGAAGCGCGAGGCCCAGCTCACCGACGCCGTCGCCAAGGCCCGCGACAAGGCCCTCAAGGACGATCCGAAGAACGCGAAGGCCGCCCACTACGGCGCCTCCTCGGTGGCCGCCGACGGACGGATCCTCGCCGTGTACGGCGGCCCCGACCACCGTACGCAGGGCTACAACGAGTCCAACGCCACCACCGTCCCGGCCGGCAGCGCCTTCCTGCCGTTCGTCTACGCGGCCGGGCTCGAGCACGGCGTCCACAAGACCCGCGACGGGGCCACCACGCCCGTCACCGGTGACTCGCTGTACGACGGCAACGACAAGGTGCCGGTGAAGACGCCCGAGGGCCCCTACTGGGACCGCAGCGGCAAGCAGGTGGCCGCGCAGAACGACGGGGGCAGGTCCTACGGGCAGATCTCCCTGCGCCGGGCGCTGGAGCTGTCGGTGAACACGCCGTTCATGCAGCTCGGCATGGACACCGGCCTGGACCTGGTGCGCGCCAGCGCCGAGAAGTCCGGGCTGCTGCCCTCCAGCTTCGGGGCGCAGGTGCCGGCCCTGACCATGGGCAGCGCAACGCCCAGCGCGATCCGCATGGCCAGCGGCTATGCCACCTTCGCCGCGGACGGCAAGCACACCGAGCCGTACTCGGTGCGCCTGATCACCAAGAACGGCACCAAGGTCGTCCTGGACACCCCGACCGCCGACCGCGCGATCAGCGCGCGCGTGGCCAGGGAGGTCAGCTCCGCGCTCGCCGACTCCTTCCGCACGGCCCACCCCGCCGACACGCCCGCCACGCCTTCCCGGGTGGCCGGCAAGGCGGGCACCACCCAGGGCGACACCGCCGCCTGGTTCGTCGGCTCCGCCAAGTCCGTGTCCACGGCGGTCGTCGTCTACCGCATCGACCTCACCAAGAGCCTCGAACCGCTTCCCCTGAAAGGCATCGCAGGCACGACCCAGAAGAGCGTCCCCTACGGCATCTGGTCAGGTGCCATGAGCCCGCTCGGCTGACCACCGCGCAGGCCCCCGCGTCCCCAGAATCCGGAGAATGAGCCGCACATGAAGTCACCGTCGGGCCGCCGCCGCAAGGCCCCGGCAACAACGCGCCACCCCGCTGCCACGCACCCGGGGTTCCTGACGCTGGCGGCGCTGCTCGTCGTCGCGTCCCTGGTGGCCGGATATCTGGTGCTCAACCGCACGGCGAACACCGAGCCGACGGCGTCTTCGGGGGACAGCAAGAAGGCGTCGGCGGGGGCCACCGAGGAGCCGGCGTGGGACGGCAAGACACATGTCCTGGGGGACGGGTCCACCTCGTACACCGGTCCGCAGAAGGGTGAGCTGAAGGCGGTCCCGCTCAAGCCGGGGGAGAAGCCGCCCCAGTTCGTGGTCTTCTCCTGGGACGGCGCGCTCATGGGCGACGACGGCCTCTTCGAGCACTACCGGAAGATGGCCGAGCAGTACAACGCGCACATGACCTTCTTCCTCACCGGCATCTACCTGCTGCCCAAGAGCAAGAAGGACCTGTACTCCCCGCCGCAGCACCCCAAGGGCTCCGCGGCGATCAGCTTCCCCACCGACGAACACATCCGCACCACGCTGGAGCAGCTCGGCGAGGCGTGGAAGGAGGGGAACGAGATCGGCACCCACTTCAACGGCCACTTCTGCGGCGCCAAGGGCGGCGGGGACTGGAGCGTCGAGGAGTGGAAGAGCGAGATCGACCAGTTCTACAAGTTCGTCGAGAACTGGAAGACCAACACCGGCTACAAGGACATCGCCCCGCTGCCCTTCGACTTCAAGAAGGCGGTCGTCGGCGGCCGTGCGCCCTGCCTCGAGGGCCAGGCGAACCTGCTGAAGGCCGCGAAGAGTTACGGCTGGCGTTACGACGCCTCCTCCGCCGGCGACTTCCAGATCTGGCCGACGAAGAAGAACGGCATCTGGGACTTTCCGCTGCAGATGCTCCCTTACGAGGGCGGTAAGTACCAGGGCCTGTCCATGGACTTCAACTTCCTGTACAACCAGTCGAAGGGGGAGGTCGAGGGCAACCCGGCCGAGTACCCGCAGTGGGAACAGGAGACCGCCGACGCCTATATGGCGGGCTTCAACCGCGTGTACTACGGCAGCAGGGCCCCGCTCTTCATCGGCAACCACTTCGAGGAGTGGAACGGCGGCATCTATATGAAGGCCGTCGACCAGATCATCGAGAACGTGTGCACCAAGAAGGACGTCAAGTGCGTGTCCTTCAAGGAGCTCGCCGACTGGATGGACGTCCAGACGCCCGCCACGCTGGAGCGGCTGCGCACGCTGGATCCCGCGCAGAGCCCGGACTGGTCGACGGTCGTCAAGTGACCGCCGGGGGACGGCGGGTGAAGTAACCAAACCTCAACCGCAACCCCCTTCACAACAGCCACACACTCCGTGCAAGGATGCCCTCCTCGGCATCCCATCGCCGGGGCAAGAGGGGAAACATCAGTGAAGTCAAGGAAATTGAAGGCGACACGCCGCCGCGTCGCGATACTCGGGGCCGCCGCCACCTCGGTCGTCGCCGGAGTGGCGCTGCTGCCCAACTGGTCCGCGGGCGCCGCGGTCGTCGACGACCCCACGGTCGACGCCAAGACGAAGGCCACCTTCCAGAGGCTGGCCGACGCGGTCTTCACCGACCGTACCGACGCGCTGGTCACCGGCGCGCAGGGCGACCGGTCGAAGCCGCTGACCGACGGTTTCTCGGGCGACGTCAAGCTGAGCTCCGGCACGGCCCGCACGGAGGACGCTGCGCTCTCCACGCTCGGCCAGCGCAAGGAGAAGCTGGCGAAGGCCGGCGAGAAGTACAGCAAGGCCGCCACCACCGTCACCCTGAACGCCACGCGCGTGACGGGCCGCACGGCCAAGGCCGCGGTCACCGAGACCACGACCCTGACCTACGCCCAGACGCGCGGCAACGCCCCGAAGACCACCGGGTTCCAGGCCAGGCACGAGCTGACGTTCAGGGCCGACCAGCAGGGCAACTGGCAGCTCACCACCATCCGGGACACCGACCAGGGTGGCCTCGCGGTGAACACGCTCTCCAAGCCGACGCCGACGGTGAAGGTGACGACGGCGGACGACACCATGCCGAACGCCCAGCGCGCGGCGACCACCCGCAACCCGGCCGCCGTGCCGAAGACGGGCACCGCGTACGACTACAAGGCGATGGCGGCCTACGCCGAGAAGTACGTGTACACGTACAACAAGGACTACCCGGACTTCAACAACCACACCGCGGGCGGCGACTGCACCAACTTCGTCAGCCAGTCCCTCAAGGCCGGCGGCTGGAAGCACGTCCCGGGCTACGTGTACGACTACACCAAGTGGTTCGGCAACGCCGACATCCAGTCCGACTCGTTCGTCGGCGTCAACGAGTGGTCCTGGTTCGCCCAGAACTCCAAGCGGACCACCCCGCTGGCCAACGTCTACCAGCTCGAGGTCGGCGACGTCCTCCAGATGGACTTCGACCGCGACGGGTCCAAGGACCACACGATGATCGTCACGGCCAAGAGCAACGGCGTGCCCTACGTGACGTACCACTCGAACAACACCCTGCGCAGGTCGGTGGCGAGCCTTGTCGCCTCCTACCCGACGGCGTACTACTACGCCTACCGCACCTGATCGGGGCTCACCGCACCTGATCCGGCCGGCCCGTCGCTCCCCTCGGGGTGGCGGGCCCGCCAGTACGGGTTGTCGTGCGGCAGGGCGGACCCCACCCTGCCGTACATCCCGAACACCATCAGCAGGATGCCGATCACAAAGCTGAGCATGCAGTTCTGGATCTCGAAGGCCAGGAAGTTGTAGTCCGTCTCCAGCAGGGCCATGTTCAGGAACCCGCTGAGGATGAACAGCACGCCGAAGACCATGTTCAGGGTGGACGCGACGTTCCCGCCGATCACCATGCCCGCGACGAGCAGCAGCCCGACCGCGACCGACAGCCAGCTCAGCGCGCCGTTGGTGTTGAGGCTCCACACCTGGTCCCCGCCGGTGTCGAAGAAGCCGATCCTGTCGATGATCCCGAAGACGCCGAAGACGATCAGACCCAGGCCCATCAGCCCCGCGCCGATCCGGTAGACCAGGTTCAGCCGGTGATCGACGGGCAGATGGTCGTCGATCCTGATCCGCCGTTTCGAGCCGGAACGCAGTGCGTGCGTCGCCATCTCCGCCTCCCGATAGGTGAGACATGCCGACAGAAGGACGTCACGTGCCCGGAATGTCCGCACGTGCCCTCGTCATCCAATATCCGCCCGTCGAGCGTCGGGGGCAATGTCAGTGCCCGGTGCCGCGCTCCTCGCGGATCCGGGCCACGGTGCCGGCGACCGCCTGCCGGACAGCCTCCGTCTCGGTGAGGAAGTGCCAGTAGTCGGGGTGCCGGCCCTCCAGCGCGGCGATCGCCCGCTCCAGCCGGGCCACCGACTCGTCCAGCGGACGCGCGTGCCGCGGGTCGGGCGTGTTGCGTCCCGCCATGGCCAGCCGCTGGGCGTCCCGGATCGCGAACCGGGTCCGGTCGATCTCCGCCTGCGGATCCTTCTGCACCGCGTTCAGCCTGCTCAGCCGATCGCCGGCGGCCGACACCGCCTCGTCCGTGGTGTTCAGCAGCGCCCGCACCGTGGACAGCAGCGCGGTGGCGTCCGGCCAGCGCTGCGCGTCCCGTGCGGCCTGCGCCTCGGCCAGCTTCGCCTCGGCCTGCCGGACGTTCTCCCCGGCCTGGTCGGGAACATGCTGCAGGTCCTGCCAGCAGGCCGCCGTGAACCTCCGGCGCAGCTCGCTGAGCACCGGATCCACCTGTCCGGAGCGGGTCGTGAGCGCCTGCGCGCGGGTGCGCAGCGAGACCAGCCGGTGGTCGATCTCGGCGGCCCGCTCCGGCAGCCGGCCGGCCTCCGCGCGGACCGCCTCCGCCTCCCGCGCGACCCGTTCGGCGCGCTCCAGGGTCTGCGGCACCCCGTGCCGGCCCGCGCCCTGGTTCAGCATCGTCAGCTCCGGCGCGAGCGCCGCCAGCCGGGCCGCCAGATCGTCCGCCCGCAGGCCGCTCCCCCGGGCCGCGTCCAGCGCGCCGGAGGCGGCCAGCAGCGCCTGCCGGGCCCGCTCCACGGCCGGCGCGAGCCGGGCCAGCTGCGTCTCGGCCTTGCCGAGCAGTGGCCCCAGTCCGGCGGCGAACCGGTCCAGCTCCTGCTTGACGCGGCCCAGTTCCTCCTTGGCGCGGGTCAGCCGGCGGCACGCCTGGGCGGCCGCCGACGCCTCCAGGTCGTCCCGGTCGAGATCGTGGGCGTCCACCGCGTCGATGTACTGGTGACTGGCCTCGTCGATACGGCTGCCGACGGCCTCGAAGTCGGAGACCGCGCGCCGGGCGGCCGGCGAGTCGTCCACCGCTTTGATGGTCTCGATCGAGATCCGCAGATCCCGCTGGGCGCTGTCCAGTTCGTAGAACGCGGCGGCCGCCGCGTCCTTCGCGGCCTGGGCCTCGGCGCGCTGTTCCTCCGACCGCCCGCCGAACCAGCGCCGGGTGCCGCCGCCGGCGAACGCCGCGGGCAGCGCCAGCGCGGCTGCCAGTGGGAGGGCGACGAGGATCAGGGAGTCCTGCAGCGCGGCCAGCGCGCGACGTGCAGCGCGCGGCGGCGACGGCGAGTACGGCCGTACTGGTGTCGCCGTCACATCCCTCTCCCGTGCTGTGATCCGCCCTGCCCGGTGTCATTCTCCCACCGGTTAAGGACGAACACACGGGCCGGTTAGTTCGCGTTCCGGACGGTGACTTTGCCGTCGGCGGTGCGTGCGCTCACCACATGGGCGCTGGCCTCGTCGCGCGGCACGGACACGTCCACCCCGCCGTCGTCGGTCTCGGTCGTCACGCGGTACGTGGCCGCGGGCAGCGCGATGGTCACCGAGCCGTCGTCGCTGACCGACTCCACCCGGTCCGGGACGCTGCTGAGGGTGAGGCGCACCGAGCCGTCCTGGGTGTGCGTGGTCACCGAGCGGGCGGCGACCTCGGCGCGGACCGAACCGTCGTCCGTGCGCAGGTCCAGCGGTCCCGTGGAGTCGGTGACGTGCACGGAACCGTCCTCGGCGTGCACGCTCAGCGCGTCCCGGAAACCGCGCGCCCGCACGCTGCCGTCGTCGTCCTCGACCTTCACGGCGACCCCGCGGGGCACCTCGATGCGGTGCTTGGCCGCGCAGTCGGCGACCACGCCGGAGCAGTGCATCCGCAGCGTCAGCCGGTCGTCCTTCATCGACCAGGTCACCTCGGGTTTCCCGCCGACGACGACCGAGCCCTCGAACCAGCGGGTGACGTCGACCTTGCCGGCCTCGGCGTCCTGTGACGCGACGATCTCGAGCGCCGAGTCGTCGGAGTCGATCGTGAGGGTGCTGCCCGAGATGCCGAACGTCCGGTGGTCGGGATGGTCGTCGTCCGCGGCGGAGGCGCCGCACGCGGTCACGCCTGCCGCGAGTGCCACGACGGCCCCGGCGGCGAGGACCGAGCGGGCGAAACGGGTGGTACGGACCATGGCGATCTCCCCCTGGGCTGCTTGACGATGCGCTTACGACGGTAGGCAGCCGCAGGCCCCGGGACGATCCGGCACACTCCCGGATCAGGGGTGGGGGTAACCCCCGATACGGGTTTGCGGGGCACGTGCCGCGGCCATGTAGGCTGTCGACTCGTCCTGGGTGCGTAGCTCAGGGGTAGAGCGCCTGCCTTACAAGCAGGATGTCGGCGGTTCGAAACCGTCCGCGCCCACACAGGTCAGAGGCCCCTTGCATGATCAGCAAGGGGCCTCTGTAGATCATTTAGGGGATATTCGGGAGATCAACTCCCGGGAGCCCTCACGCCACGCTCCGCAGCGCCGAGCGCCGGCCACGCTTCCACCGTTCCGCCAGACAGTCCAGCCGATGCCTGCGCATCTCCGGCGTGACGTGCTCGTACGTCCCCTCGATGTCCTTCGGCACCCACCCCATCGTTGCGAACCGTAGGGCCCGGTCCACGCGGTCCTCCTTCATCCACGTGTCGTGGGTGTGCCGTGCCCCCCGCATCGTGAAGCCGGGCAGGATCGGCTCCCACTCCTCCCGGCCGGCGTACCCCCGCTTCCGTGGGATCGCCTTCCGTCCGTCGGCAGCCGGCCGCAGGTGCCGCGAGGCGAAGTTGCCCCGGAGCCAGAACGTCCCCTTCGGCGTCGAGAACGGGTGCTCGTGCGGCCACGCCTCGATGTGGTCGGCCAGACGCTTCACGAGGAACTCAGGAACGTCGACCTCCCTCGCCGAATACTTGTTCTTCGGCGGCCCCAGGTACACCTCCAGGCGGCTCTTCGGAGGCTTCTTGCGGTTCGCCTTCCAGCCCTTCTCCCGGCACCTCTCCAGGCGCTTCTCCTCGGCCGTGTGCCAGGCCGCCAACCCCTCGTCGTCCAGCTCGATCGGGTCCTCGTGCAGAGCGCCGACCTTCGGGTCCACGCGGATGACGTGGCGGACGACGGTCCGGCCGTCGACGCGGTCCTCACGCTTCAGAAGGCAGTTGTCCTTGTGCAGCCCAGCCAGCTCGCCCCAGCGCAGGCCCAGGTAGCAGTCGGTCAACATCATCAAGCCCTGAACCCCGCCCATCCGCTGGTACATCGCATGGACCTCGTCCGGCTGCGCCCACACCTCCTCTTCGTCGTCAGGGGTGTGATCCGTCCCCACGAGGATGCGCCGGCCGAACAGCTTGTTCGTCGGGATGTACCCAGCGTCCTCCGCGCCCGAGAGGATGCTGGAGAGCAGGCTCCGCGCCTGAGCGACGGTGGCCGGGTCGTGCGCACCCTGAGGCTTCGAGACGCGGGTGGCCCAGGCCTGGACCGCGAAGACGTTGTTCACGTCCTTCAGCGGCGTGTACTCCCACTCGGGCATCAGGAGCTTGTCGAGGAGGTAGGCCCTGCTCGAATGAGTGCGAGGGCGCCGACGGTTGGCCGTCTTCCAGACCTCCACCCAGGCGCCGAACGGCATGGACAGCCTTGCCGGGTCGATCCAGGTTCCCGCCCGGATCGCGGCTTCCTGCTCGTCGCCCCACGCCTCCGCGGTCTTCTTCGTGGGGAAGCCGGACTCGGTCAGCCACGGCGGCTGGTGCCCTGGTGGTGCCTTGTACTTGCAGCGCCAGGTGAACTGGCTCGTCTTCTTCCCGTTGCGGACCTTGTAGACCTTCTCCGCATAGGCCATTGGTTACCCCCTGCTTGGAGTCCGGCTGGGGGTCAGATGGCCTCAGGCGCGCCGTAGCGCGCGGGCTGGCGCTCCCAGTCCGGTGAACGTTCGGACTGATGGCGGGTGATCGCGTCGGCGGCCCTCTGTGTGATCAGGCCGTCGCGCACGACGTACCTGATGTAGGTGGCCCGGTCGTCGACGACGATCGCGCACCCGCGCTCCATGTCCGGGTCCAGCTCCATCCAGATGGGGATGCGCTGCCCTCTCGGTGCGTCTGTTGTGCGCGGCTTCCACCGCAGTGCTTGCTGTGTGAAGACCTGAGTGAACGCCTCAGCGCCTTCGTCTGTGATGTCGTCCCAGTGGAAGTAGAAGACGCACGTGGCGCTGTCCTCTTCCGGGTTGATGTGATCTTTGATGTAAGGCGCGAACCAGGCGCCGTGAACTCGCTCCACTTCGATGGTCAAATGCATGCAGCACACCCCGATCCGCCGAGTGGTGCCCCCTCTCGGTGACGGTCCGTGCATGCAACCATACTCACGGCTGCAACGCGAGTGGTCTGCGTGAACTCCTCTAACTCTCTGCAACCTCGCCACGGTCTGACGAGATGCCCTGAAGGTGCCGACGCGCTTGTCTGTAGCGGGCCGCGATGCGTTCCACTTCCTCCGGCGTCGCGTCCTTCCTGCCCTGGAGTACGACGATGATCTGACCGTCGGATTCGTCGGGGCCGAGATTGAACACCTGGCTCTCGAGGACTTTGCCCGAGCGCAGCTCGTGCTCGACGAGCGGTGAAAGGCCGAGCCCTTGCGGCGCGGTGTTGCCGCCGGCTGCACCGTCTTCGGGGGTCATGGTCGGCTCGCCGCCGGCGAGGACCTGCCCGACGGAGCCGTCGGCCCACCCCAGCAGCCGCGCGTAGGCGCGCACCGTGGTGGGCGTGACCTGCGAGGCCTTCTCGCTTTCCATCTTCTGGATGGTGCTGCGGCCTACACCGAGAGCCTCGGCTGCCTCCGGCTGCGTGATCCGAGGGCGTTTCCGCAGGCGCGCTGCTTTGAGCTCTGCGCCGAGCCGTGCGAAGTCCTGGTCCATGCCCCCATGATGCCGCATCGGGTTGCACGCGGATAGCACGGATCCGGCGCATTGACCTGCGCACATTGAGTGCATTGTCCGCCCCTGGTTGCATCTCACGCCCCTTGCGAGCTGCCGCGCCACTCCATATTGCTTGGATTACGAGCAGAAGATGCATGAGAGTGCTTGCTTAGGTAGGCAGAGTGCGCTTAGATCGTCCACGTGAGACCCAACGGACAAGCAATTCGCGCCTTCCGTATCGCTCGGAATCTGAGCCTTCGCCAGGTAGAGAAGCAGACCGGCCTCAACCGAGGCTGGCTCTCCCGCCTGGAGCGTGGCCAGATCCAGACGACGGCAGACGACAAGGTCCGGCAGGTCGCCACGGTGCTCGACATCAGTCCTGACCTGCTGAAAGCCAAGGAGAAGAAGCCGTGACCAGGACGAAGGCCACGCGCAGGCACCAGTCCAAGCTCAAGCGCCTCCTCGCCGCCAGCGCCGCACAGCGCCTGGCCGTCGACGAAGGCTCCGAGTTCCGCCGGTGGACGCCGGAGGAGGTCGTCGAGAAGCAGCTGCTGCCCTACCGCAGCGTGCGCGTCCTGAAGCAGCGCTGCTACCGGCGCGAGATCCACCACCACCTCGACGGCGGCCGGATCACCTTCACCGCCGAGGACCTCCGCAAGGAGAACGAGCGCACGGCCGTCGAGCCGTTCGCGAAGCCGGCCTGACACCACGAGAGCCGCCCCGGATGCGACCCGGAACGGCTCCCTGCACAACACAAAACCCACCTGAGAGAAGGGATCTGGCTGTGTCTTCCCAGGCTAACGCCAAGATCAGCGCCACGGGAGGCCCCGTAACGGCCGCCCTGGTGGCCCAGGCAGCCGCGGGTGACCGCGACGCCTTCGCCACCCTCTACAACGAGTACCGGCCGGACGTGTACCGC
Organism: Streptomyces sp. SAS_272; assembly: GCF_052543235.1. NCBI lineage: Bacteria > Bacillati > Actinomycetota > Actinomycetes > Kitasatosporales > Streptomycetaceae > Streptomyces > Streptomyces sp. SAS_272. The sequence continues at coordinate 264,590 of NZ_JBMNDR010000001.1, forward strand.
TACCTCAAGCGGCGCACCCAGAACCACACGCTGGCCGAGGACCTCACCAGCGAGACGTTCATCCGCGCACTCCGCAACATCGGGACATTCGCCAGCCGCCCTGGCTCCGGCGGCGTCGGTGCCTGGCTGTGCGTCATCGCCCGCAACCTCCACACGGACCACTGCAAGGCGTCGCGCACTCGCCTGGAAGTGTCGACGCCCGCTCTGGCCGGCGCCGACGACCAGATGTCCTGGCTGGAGTCCCTGACTCCGACGGGCGAGTCCGCGGAGTCCGCGGTACTGCGACGGCTGGACGCCGCAGAGGCCGCCGCCATCGTGCGGGCCGCCATGGGCTCGCTCACCCCCTCCCAGCAGCAGGTCATCCAGATGCGATTCCTGGACGAACTGCCGCTGGCGGAGGCCACCGCCCGGCTCGGCCGCAAGACCAACGCGGTGAAGACGCTCACGGACCGAGCGAAGGCCGGCCTGCGAGCGGGCGTCCGCCGCAATCTCGCCTCCGAGGAGCTGGCCGCATGAACAAGAACCTCCCTCAGACCATGCAGGTCATCTGCGCGGCGATGGCCTCCAGCGGCAGCGACCCGGCCGCCATTGCTCACGCCCTCGACAGCGCGCGTCTCCTCGTCGACCCGGAGCGGTCGTTCGGCACGCTCCTGCACCGCACCCCCGGCGGCGGCTGGGCGCGCGAGCACCCGGAGCACCAGGAGCAGACCGAGCTGGAGCAGCAGGCACTGGCCTGGGACACCTCCTGCGAGCGGGCCCGCCAGGTAGCGGCCGTCATCGAGGGGCACATCGGTCAGCACCCCGAGTTCCAGAACCTCCAGTTGGACGGGGACCGCATCCTGGTCGCCCTGCACGTGACGGATCAGGCGCAGTGGGGCGGGTGGCGGCGCTACTTCGGCATCACGCACGACAAGGAGCAGCCGCTCCCGTACGCCGTGGCCGGGGACGGCTACCGCGATGGCGTCAGGGTCTCGGTCATCGCGTACGACCTGCCTCAGACCCGGGCGCGGGCCGCGCAGTCCGCGAAGCGTCCGTTCCAGCTGGACGGGATCGTGTACGACCTGGCCCGGCCGCAGCGCGACGGCCAGGGCGGCGTCTGGTACTTCCACGGCCAGCGGACGGCGGACGGCATGCCGCTGCTGGTGATGGACGGCCGGCCGGAGCGGTGCACGCTGGCCAACATCGTGCGGCAGGTCGGCCCGCTGACGGCCGTCACGACCGCCCCGTCGGCGCAGGCCACGCCCGTCACGACGGGTGCCGAAGGTGGTGAGACTGAATGACCGCCCAGCCGCTGAGTACGTACATCGAGACATCAAGCGTCCCACTGCTTTGCGATGACGCGGTGGAGCTCGCCCGCGAGACACTCGCGGAAGCTGCCTCCGCCGACATCCATGACCACAGCGCCATGGTGAACGCCGCGGTGAGTCTGGGCCTCCGGCTGTCCCGCCTGATCGAAGCGGTGCAAGTCGTCCAGGACGCGCCGAGGGCACAGAGCGAGCCGATTCGCGATGTCGAGACCGCCGTCCGTGAACTGGGTGCCCTCCCGGTCCCTGCCGGAAGCGAGCCGACGTTCTTCCGCCCGGGCCGGACGTACACCCAGAACCTCCCCTTCCGGGCGCCGGAAGACCGGCCTTCCTTCCAGTGTGTCGGCGTTGGCCGGCACCCCTCGAAGGACGGTGCACTGCGGGCCCTCGGGTTCGAGCAGCCCGGCGCGGGCCGACCGTGGGCATCCGCCGCCCAGCGCACGCAGGAGTGGGATGAGGGGTGGGTCGACCTCGGCCCGACGAAGCCCGACCGGCTGACGCAGGCCTTCGCACCCACTCAGGCCCTGCGCGAGGACGAGCCCGCCGAGGTGTTCGTGCCGCAGACCGAGCGGTCGTACTGGGTGAACATCGCCACCGCCCTGAACGCTGCGCACTCGGTCGGGATGCCGGTCGGTATCGACCTCGACGGCACTCTCACGGACCACAGCGCGTGGTCCGTGGTGTGGGACCGGTCCGTGGAGCGGTGGACAGTCGCCGGGTACGACACGGAGGTCGACCAGTGACCGCGTACACCACCGTCTTCAAGGCCCTCACCGCTGGCAGCGCTCTGCGCCCGGGCGAGGCCGCCCAGCTGCTCGCCGCACTCCGTCAGGAGACCGGCGAAGAGCTCGCGGACGCCATCGAGACGCAGCTCGACGGCAAGTTCCGCCGAACCGGGGACGACACCGACGCGAGCTTCCGTAAGAAGCGCGTGCGCTACGGCATCTCGATGCGCATCGTCAACGCCCTCCGCGCGCTCGCCAAGGCCCCCCACCTCTCCAACTTCCCGCACCAGCGCAACAACCGGAGCACGTCATGAGCACCTTCACCTTCGCGCCTGCCACCCGTGAGGCGGCCAAGGCCCGCATCGCTCTCCAGGGCCCCGGCGGGTCCGGCAAGACCAAGACCGCGCTCCGCATGGCCGAGGGCCTTGCGGCCGGCGGCCCCATCGGTGTCGTCGACACCGAGCGCGGTTCCGCCCTCAAGTACGCGCCGGTCCCGGGGCGTCCCGACATCGAGGCGCACGAATTCGCTCACCTGCCGATGGCGTTCTGCTCCCCGGAGAACCTCATCGCCGCGGTGAAGGCCGCCGAGGAAGCCCGCCTCGCCGTCCTGATCATCGACTCCTGGTCGCACTTCTGGGCGGGCAAGGGCGGGCTCCTCGCGCGAGTCGAGGAAGAGGGCAAGAAGATCAGCGGCGGGAAGTTCTCCGCCTGGGACCCGGTCAACAAGCTGGAGCAGGACATGCTGGACGCCCTGCTCGGCTTCCCCGGCCACGTCATCGTCACCATGCGGACGAAGAACGACTACGAGCTGAGCGGCGGGAAGGTCAAGAAGCTGGGCGTGAAGACCGTGCAGCGCGAGGGTGCCGAATACGAGGTCGACGTCGTGGTCGACATGGTCGACGGCACGGGCACCGTCACCAAGACCCGGTACACCGCCCTCGACGGCGCCTGCGTTCACCACCCCGGCGAGGACTTCGCCGAGGTGATCCTGGAGCAGCTCGGCCAGGGCGTGGACCCCGTCCAGGTCATCGTGGACGAACTGGTCGCCGACGGCCTGACGTATGACCGGGCCCTGGACCTCCACGGGCAGGCCAACAGCCGGCGTCTCCTCGGTGCCGACCTCCTGCACCCGAAGACCGGCGAGCCCGCGAAACTCGGGAACGTCATCAAGGAGTACGGGCAGGCCGTCAAGCCCGTCACGACGGGCGTCACGAACGCCCCGTCAACCCCGTCGGCACCGCCCGCCGGACAAAACCAGAGCGCCCCGGCGGCCACCCCGAGCAACGCCGGGCAGGAGCAGGGCCCGACGCCCGTCAGCGCCCCGCAGATGCGGATGATGCACGCCCTGTTCAACAAGCTCGACGTCAAAGGCCGAGACGACCGCCTCCATGCGACCTCGCTGATCATCGGCCGCCCCGTGGGCTCCGCGAACGAGCTGCTCATGGGCGAGGCGAAGGACCTCCTCGACACGCTCACCAACTACAGCGAGCGGGACAACGCCGCGGACGAGTTCGCCGCCATGGTCCAGGGCCTGGACGACGCGGCCCGCCAGCCCGTCGGCTGATCCACCACTGACCGCGGGCCCGCCCCGACCCCATGCGGGGCGGGCCCGCACCTTCCAGAGAGGAGGTGCACCCCAGTGGTGAACCCCACCCCAGAACAGGCCGACGCGGTCAACGCGTACGGCGACGGGCTGGACCTGGTCCTCCAGGCCGGCGCAGGCTGCGGCAAGTCGAGCACGCTCAAGATGATCGCGAAGTCGGACCGGCGGCGCCGCATGACGTACGTCGCGTACAACAGCGCGATCGCCGCCGACGCCCGCCGCAGCTTCCCGTCCAACGTGATGGCGAAGACGGGCCACGGCCTCGCCTTCGACCAGCGGTACGGCCAGCGGCTCAACCGGCCGCGCCAGACCGCGCACCAGGCCGCCCAGGCACTCGACATCCGCAAGATCCTCGGCATCGTGGGCGCGACCCCCTCGATCCTCACGGACCTCGGCGGCATGAAAGCCATGACGTCCAAGATCATCATGAGGATGGCGCTGGACACCGTAGAGCGGTTCTGCCACAGCGCCGACCCGGAGATCACCCAGAAGCATCTGCCGCACTTCGACGGACTGAAGAAGAACCGCGGCGAGGTCCTGAAGCTGGTCCTCCCGGTCGCCCGCGCAGCGTGGGAGGACCTGAAAGAGGACGAGAGCGTCCTCAACCTCAACCACGACCACTACCTGAAAATGTGGGCCCTCAGCCGGCCGACCATCCCGACGGACGTGGTCCTGCTCGACGAAGCCCAGGACACCAACGACGTTCTCTCCGCCGTGCTCTTGGACCAGGAGCACGCCCAGCGCATCGCCGTCGGCGACTCCGCCCAGCAGATCTACAGCTGGCGCGGCGCCAACGACGCCCTGCAGAAGTTCGTGAACGAGCTGGGCTGTCCCGAGCTCACGCTGTCGCAGTCCTTCCGGTTCGGCCCGGCCGTCGCGGCCCGCGCCAACGTCTGGCTCCGCCTGATCGGTGCCCCGCTCCGCCTCACCGGCTGGGAGGCCGCCGAGTCCACCGTCGGCCCACTCGACGCCCCGGACGCGATCCTGTGCCGTACCAACGCCGGCGCGATGGGGATTGTGATGGAGGCCTTGGCTGCGGGGCGGAAGGTCGCCCTGGTCGGAGGTGGCGGCGACATCAAGCGGCTCGCCTGGGCCGCCGAGGCCCTCCAGGGCGGACAGCCCACCGATCATCCCGAGCTGATGGGCTTCGCGTCCTGGGACGACGTCCGCCAGTACGCCACCGAGGAGGACGGCTCCCTCGAGGTTCTGGTGAAGCTCATCGATGAGCACGGGCCGGATCGGATCGTCGCGGCCGCCGACGGGCTGTGCTCGGAGCAGCAGGCCGAGTTGGTCGTGTCGACCGCGCACCGGTCGAAGGGCCGTGAGTGGCCGGCCGTCCGCATCCACGCGGACTTCCGGGCGCCGAAGCCCGACCAGAAGACTGGCCTGGTTGTCCTCTCGCGCGAGGAAGCCCGGCTCGCGTACGTCGCGGTGACCCGGGCGCGCGAGCAGCTCGACGACACCGCCCTCGCCTGGGTACGCGACGTGACAGCGGTGAGCGAATGACCGTGGAGTGGACCGGGCGTATGCGCGCTCGGGCGACGACGTACTGCTGGCGCGGCGGACACCGGGCTGACCACGTCCTCTACGAGATCCGCGATACGCAGGCCAACCGCAGCGGAACCGACCGCATGTGCTGCGCCTGCGGGAAACACACCTACGGTTGGGGCTGGGAGCATCAGTTCTGGCTGCGCGAAAGGCAGAAGGAACTGGTCCGGGCGATCCTGACGGCCCTCTGGCTTGCTGACCAGATCGTTCGGTCCGCTGGCCGCCCCGCTGAGCAGCTGAGCCTGTTCAAGGCGGTGAGCGGATGAAGCCCCGGCTCCGCGAAAGCGAGTTCGGCGTGCCGGTCGGTCGCCGGAGGGACTGGATCCCGGTCACCACTCTCGCCGTGCCCACCGTGTGGATGGCCACCGCCGACGGCCTGGTCTGTCTCGATCTGATCGCGGTGGAGCTTGCGGCGAACGGCCTGCGCAAGGGCTGGAAGCTCACGCCCGACGAGGCCCGGTTCACCGCTCGCTTCCTGCTCGACCGCAAGGTGCCGTACTCGGTCATCTCGCAGCGGGTGGGGGCGAGCACGGACACTCTGCGGTCCTGGTTTCCCGGCGAGATCGCTCCGGCGAGCGCGCAGCTGGCCCGTCCGCAGGCCCGGCCTCAGTGCGGGACTCGCCGAGGCACCCGGCGCGGCTACCGCTGGCACCGTGCACGGCTCGAAGTTCCGTGCACGGACTGCGCGGAGGGCAACAAGGCCGCCGAGCGCCACTACAAGGAGCACGGCACGTACATCGGTGCCCCGATCTGCACCGAGGCCGCCGCGTGACGGGCGTCGACGGCACCCGTCACGTACCCGCCGACGGCCGCGATTCGTTTGATCATGCCCGGCTTTCCGGCGCGAAGGAGTGGTGATGGAGACCAACCGCGAATGGGAACTCAGGGCCATCTGCCGTGGCTACGACCCGGAGATGTGGTTCTCCATCTCCAAGCCGCTGACGGCTGAGGCCAAGAGGCTCTGCACGCAGTCGTGCCCAGTCCGGGAGGAGTGCCTGGAGGCGATCCTCTCCCGGGAGGCGGAGACGGCGGAGACCTGCCGCGCTGGCATCGTGGCCGGCCTGACGGGCAGGCAGCGGGCGGCGCTCGACCGGGCCCGGCGTCGTGAGCAGGGCGCCGTGAAGAAGAAGCCGGCGAAGCCCAAGGGCGCGGGTCGGCCTCTGTCGCCGTGCGGCACGGAGGGCGGATATCAGCGGCACGTCCGCAAGAAGGAGCCGGTCGACCAGGCCTGCAAGGACGCGCACGCCCTGGCGCACCGCGAATACCGGCGCACCGGCTCCACCCGGGTTCCCGCAACCCGCTGACCGCCGGTGGCCCAGCGGATGAGACCGGCCGCTGGGCCACCGGCCACCACCCCTAGGGAGACATACACGTGGGCAGCCGCCTCTACGTCGAGGTGCTCGACTACGCACCGACGACGCTGACGCACCGGGAGAAGCTCGCTCTCTCGGTGCTGGCGGACGACGCCCGGGACAGCACGAGGATCACCTGGTCCTCGGTCGAGTCCTCGAAGATCCTCCGCCGTGCGCAGGTGTCGCGCCCTCAGATCTACGAAGTGATCAAGGCCCTCGTGAAGAAGGGCGTCCTCGAGAAGGTCTCGGCCGGCCAGAAGAACGGCACGGCCAAGTACCGGATCCTGCCCCTTCAGTGTCCGGAACTCGCAGACGCTGACGACGTCGCTCAGAGTCCGGATTCCCCGGACACTGACGAACTTCAGCGTCCGGAAACACCGGACCCTGGACCCGAACTTGAGTGTCCGGAATCCCCGGACACTGAACCGGCTCAGCATCCGGAAACTCCGGACACTGACGCTGAACCCCAGTGTCCGGAAAACCCGGACACTGACGAGTCTCAGTGTCCGGAAACACCGGACGTCAGTGTCCGGGAATCCCGGACGCCTACTCTCTCTCCTCTCTCTACAGGACCTCACTCTGTGGGGGACCCCTCGCCGTCGACTGGCCCTCAAGACGACGCACCAGACGAGGTCCTCGAGGGCGAGCCCGTCGACGACGCCGAGGCCGACAGCACCGACGCACCCGTCACCGCCCAGACGATCGTCGGCGAGTGGCTGGACCGCTGCGCCGACCGCCCGCCCTCCCGCGTCATCGGCCAGCTCTCCCGAGAGATCCGCGTCCTCCTCGAGGAAGACCGCATCCACCCGGACTGGATCCGCCGCGGCATCGCCCGCTGGATGCAGAAGAACCTCCACCCCGCCACCCTCGCCAGCGTCGTCCACGAGGTCATGAACACCACCGGCCCGGGCGCCCCCGCCAACGCTCAGTCCGCCGGCGAAACCGTCTTCGACCGCGCCCGGGCCCGCGCCGCCGCCCGCGCCGCAGCACGCCAGGAAGGACAGACCCAGTGACCGAAGAAGAAGCCGTCCAGATCGCCGAGTACGTCGCCGCGGCCTGCCCCGTCCAGAAGTTCGGCGAGTACACCCCCGACGTCTGGGGCGAGATCCTCGCCCCGTACGCCGTCGACGAGGCCCGCGCCGCCGTCATCGCCGTCGCCCGCCGCCAGCCCTTCGTGTCCCCGGCCGAGATCGTCACCGAGATCAAAGCCCGACGTGCCGAACGCATCGAGGTGGCGAACATCGTCTACGACGGTGACCCCCTCGAGACTGGCGCCGCATCCGCCGCCGCCCTCCGTGAGATCATCCGAGCCGCTGGAGACGGCCTCACGGGCCCCCGCAGCATCCGGGCGTCCCTCGGGGCCGGAGAACGGCCCGCGCTGCCCCCAGGCACTGATCATGGCCCGTACGAGGGTCGCGCAGCCGCGGCGCGCGCCGCCATCGGCAAGATGCCGCCCGGACGCGGAGGCTCCAGCGACCCGCGCGCCCGCGGCTGCCGCCGATGCGGAGCCGCCCCCGGCAGCAGCTGCACCACCGGCGGCCGCCGACGCCGAGACGTCCACCCCATCCGCCTGGAAGACACCCAGCGCGCGGCCGCCGGCCTGCCGCTGTCCGACCTCGACGCCGCCGAGGCCCGCATCAAGGCAGCCTCCGCCGCCGCCCTCACCCGCGACGACCACGACCAGGAGGCCGAGGCGTCATGACCGCCCTCCCGCAAGAGCGCAGGCCCTACCGGTTCGCCGCCATGGCCGTGCAGTGCACCTGGTGCCGCGCACGCATCGGCGAGCTCTGCACGAACCAGCGAGGCACACAGGACCGGCGCCGAGACGTGCACGCCGCACGACACGGCGACTGGGTCAGGGTCATGTCAACCCAGTGCCCTGAGCGCATCTGCCAAGCCCCCGCCGGACAGCCCTGCACCCTCACCCCCAACGCCCACCAAGCCCGCATCACCGCGGCCAACACCCCGACCACCACCACGCCATGAAGCCACTCCTCCCATGCCGAGACTGCCGCCGCCTCCTCCTCTGGACCATCACCGAGGCCGGGAAGCGCCTGGCGGTCGACCCCGACCCCGACCCCGCCGGCAACGCCGCCGTCTGGCGCGACGGAACCGGCACCTGGCGCTCCCGACGCCCCAGCGCGGACCTCCCCCTCACCGGCTGGGAGCGACTCCACATGCCGCACATCGCCACCTGCCCCGACCGCGTCCAGCAACTCGCCCTCCCCATGGGCGTGACCAGCCTCGACGCCCACCGCCGAAAGAGACGCCGATGAAAGTCGTCCGCTGCAGCTTCTGCCCCCAGCTCCTGCTCACGCCGGAGTCCCGGGCTCGCGGCTACGGCCCGATCTGCGGCCAGAAACGCGGCCTCATCCCGAAGCCGACACCCCGTCACCGGGCCCTGACGACACCCGTCAAGCCCGTCACGACGCCCACCGTCCACCCCGACCAGACGGCCATCCCCATCCAGCCCGAACTGCCGAAGGACCTCCTTCCGTGACCGGACCTGAGCACTACCGCGAGGCCGAACGCCTCCTCTCCGAGGCCAGTTTCACCAGCGTCACCGGCAATCCCGTGACCCGCCAGGGTCTCCCCAGGCGGCCCGAGGAGCGCGACGCCCTCACCGCCCGAGCCAGCGTCCACGCCACGCTCGCCCTGGCCGCCGCCACCGCCATGCAGGCCCCCGTCGACGGAGCCGAGCCCGGCATGAGCAGCCCCGAATACCAGGCCTGGTACGACGCCGCCGGCGTCAAGCCCACCACCGAGAAGTGACCGTGCACTACGACGGCCACCACACCGCCCCGCGGACTGCCCTCGAAGCCGCTCAGCGCCTCGTCGCGCTCGGCCACCACGTCCACATCATCGCCAGCAACGAATCCCGCTGCCTCAGCGGCCACTGCAAGGAGAACTGACCTTGTCTCTGCCCACCCTGACCGGCGTCGGCCGACTCACCAGCGACCCCGAACTCCGCTTCACCCAGTCCCAGAGGGCCGTCGCATCCGTGACGCTCGCCTTCAACTCCCGCCGCCTGAACAAGCAGACGAACGAATGGGAGGACGGAGACACCTTCTTCGTCCGCGGCACCGCATGGGAGCGCCTGGCGGAGAACGTCGCCGAGACCCTCGCCAAGGGCATGGAGGTCCTCGTCACCGGCGACCTCCGCACCGAACGCTGGGAGAAAGACGGCCAGAAGCACGAGCGGCCGGCACTCCTCATCCGCTCCATCGCGCCCAACCTGGCGTACGCCATCGCCGCCGTGTCCAAGGACGCCGCCGGCCAGCAGAACGGCCAGAGCAGCCAACGTGCCACCGGACGCCCCCAGCAGGGCCAGACCCAGCGCTCCCGCCCCGCCAGCCCGCCCGCCGACGACCCCTGGGCCGTCGACGCCGCCAAGGGCTACAGCGACGAACCGCCCTTCTAGGAGACCCAGATGAGAACCGTCTCCATCGTCATGAGCATCTTCGCCGCAGCACTGCTCACCAGCTGCGACGGCCCCAGATACGACTGTGAAGGCGCACCGCTGCGGCCCTCGCCCGTCGCCCAGGCCGCACCCGTGGCCCCCGACAAGCACCGGCCGCCCCGACCCACGCGGCCGGCCAGCAAGCCGCACCCGACCAAGCCCCAGCCCAAGTCGACGTGGAAGAAGCCGAAGTCCAAACCCGGCACGACGCCGACCCCCACACCCCACCACGACCTCGACGAATGCGACGACGACTGATGGCCGCCATCCTCCGCCTGCCTGGCGGCACTCGAGACGCCTCGGAAATCGTCGAAGCCCTCCTGGTCGCCGCCCAGGCCCGCGAGACCACCGCACCCGAACTCGCCACCCGCTGGCGCCGCATCGCCGACAACATCGGCGACGCCCTCGACACCCTCCCACCACCACGACAGGACACCGAATGAAGATCTACTACGACACCGAATTCATCGACGACGGCACCACCATCGACCTCATCAGCATCGGCATGGTCCGCGAAGACGGCGCCGAGCTGTACGCCGTCAGCAGCGAGTTCAACCAGACCGCCGTACGCCAGAACCCCTGGCTGCTGCAGAACGTCTGGTCATCGCTGCCCATCCGCAAGAACCCGCCCGGCATGCGAGGCATCGACAAACTCGACAACGACCACCCCGACGTCCGCCCCCGAACACAGATCGCCCGCCTCGTCGCCGACTTCATCCTCGACACCCCCGACCCCCAGCTCTGGGCGTACTACTCCGCGTACGACCACGTCGCCCTCGCCCAACTCTGGGGCCCCATGATCAACCTCCCGGCCGGCATCCCCATGCAGTCCGACGACATCGTCACCGCCGCCAAGCTCGCCGGACTCACCCCCGACGACCTCCCCAAGCAGGCCGACGGCCACCACAACGCCCTCGCAGACGCCCGTCACAACCGAGTCATGGCCGAGCACATCGACAGCGTCATCAACCGCTGACCCACACCCACCGAGGACAGGGACCCCACGCAGGGACCCACCTCCGGCCACCACACCGGAGTAATCATGTCCACAACAACAAAGCACCGCCGCAGGAACCAGGACCCGGAACCGGTTCGCCCCCGGTTCGCGCGCCTGTTCCGCCGCCGCACCCCCTCCGCATCGGCCTTCGCCCCTACGCCCCCGCGGACCGACGGCGAGCACATCCTCCGCCTCACCCAGGACCTGAACGCCGCCCTGGCCGAGGCCGCGCAGTGGAAGCGCCACGCTGACTCGTTCGAGCAGGATCGCGAGAGCGCCGTCGAGGCCCTCCTCGGCTGCATCGCTCAGCGCGACGGAGCGTACAGCGAGCGCGCAAAGCTCCTCGCCTGGATCACCGCACTGCACCCGGCGACCTCCGTGATCACCCAGTCGCCCGACGCAGACGAGGTCGGCTGGCAGTTGCTCTACCTCGTCGCCGGCGGCTGGCAGATGTCCTGGCACATCCACCCCCGCGACGCCGACCTCTTCAAGCACGTGACCGTGGTCGACGTGACCGATCCGAGGGCGCAGTGGGACGGGCACGGCACGGTCCAGAAGTACGAGCGGATCCGCGGGCACGTCCGGCTCCTGGCGCTCGACAACCTGGGCGCTGACGGGGCGTCGACGGCCGTCACCGCGGAGCAGCGCAGTGCCTGACACCTCCACGAAGACCGCGCCCCGGGCACTCCCCGAAGCCCGCCTGGCCGAGATCCGCGCGATGAAGTTCACAACCGGCCTGAACGCAGCGTTCGGCCACTTCGACACCGACGCCGAGCGCGACCTGTACCAGCTCGCCGCCACGTGCTGGAACGCGCTCCAGGACCTCCTCCGCGACCACGCCCACCTCACCAAGGCCAGCGCCGAGACCGCCGAGGCCCTCGCCCAGTGGGAAGGAAACCCCAACCCGTGACCAACATCGCCTTCGTGGACTGCGAGACCACCCACCTGTCCGCCGTGCTCGGCGAGGCCTGGGAGGTCGCCGTCATCCTCCGCGAACAAGACGGCGAGCGGACCACCGACACCGAGTGCGTCTGGCAGTTCGCCATCGACCGGACGACCGCCGACCCCGAAGCCCTGCGCATCGGCCGCTTCCACGAACGCCACCTCGTCGACCCCACCTGGGGAGCAGCATGGACCGGCCCCGGCCCGGTCATCCCCCTGAGCCGCGAGAGCGCCGTCGAAGCCATCGTCCGCGTCCTCTCCGGTGCCGTGCTCGTCGGCAGCAACCCCGGCTTCGACGAGCGGTTCCTCCGCAAGCTGGTCGGTCCTGGCGGCGCGCAGTGGCACTACCGGCCGTACGACATCGTCCAGCTCGCCGCCGCGAAGATCGGCGCGCAGGCGGCCGGCCCCCTGCCCTGGTCGTCGTACGTCATGTCCCGGGCGATCGGAGTCGAGCCGCCCACCGCCGAGTCCGCGCACACCGCGCTCGGCGACGCCCGCTGGGCCCGCGACGTCCACGACGCCGTGATGGTCCGGGAGAAGTTCCCCCTGTCCTTGGAAGGCCGCGCGCAGCACGCCATCGGCCTGTACACCCAGACCGCCGTCGAGCTGGAAGACGTCCGCCGGGAGCTGGCGCAGACGAAGGCCGCCCTCGCGGAGCAGAAGGCGAGTCACGATCCACGGCTCCGCTGCCTGATCATCAAGACCGCCCCCGACCGGGACCAATACGTGGGCTGGTCCAACATCTGCGAGATGCCGGCCGGAGTGTGGTCCCGGGAGGCCGCCCTGGAGTACGGCTTCCCGCCCTCCCGTCTGGACCGTGCGGACCAGACCGGCACCTCTTCGCACATCGACGACGGTGCGTGGGACGACCCGGGCTTCATCGCCGAGCAGCGCGGCTGGCTTCGCCGGGACCTGTTGGGCGACTACGCCGTCGAGTACCTCCTCGGCGACCGGGAGGCCGCGTACGCCCTGCTGGAGCCGCTCGACAGCGACCCGGGCGAAGCCCCTCCGAAGCCCGTCATGACGGGCGAGCAGCCGTGTACCTGCACCTTCAGCGACGCCTGCGACCAGTGCCCCGACGACGACCAGGACGACGACGAGCTCGAGGAGGGTGGCGACGCCGACGGCGACGTCTTCGAGCTGATCTCCGAGATCGCCGGACGCCTCACCGACGCGACCGACGGCGACGAGTACCACGCCGTCGGCCTCATCTCCGACCTCGCCAACAGCCGCAAGACCGTTGCCGACGCGCGCACCGCGCTCGCCGAGCTCACCTTCCGACACGTCTGACCGGACCGGCCGCCCGCGCGGAAGTCGCGGGCGGCCGGCACCCCACCATCCCACCCCAGGAGCAGCGATGGCCGGCCCGCCCTGCGGCAACAACCCCCGCCACCAGCTCACCCCCGGCGACACCGAGGCCGTCGCCGACTTCCGTGCCTACCTCGCCGCCCGCGCCCAGGAGCAGTACATGTCTATGAACGACCGTCCCGCCGCCCTCGACGGCCTGCTCGGCTACGTCGCCGACAGCCTCCCCGACGAGGGCGAAGCGACTGCCCGGGCCCGCGCCGCCCTCGCCCCGCTGGAGGCGAAGCTCCGCGAGCACAAGGCCCAGGAGCGCGCCGGGATCCGCTCAGCCACCCTCCGCGAAGCGATCGACGTCGCCCGCGAAGAAGGCAACCGCCTCGAAGAACTGGCCAGCATCGCGACGGCCCGGGGCGCCCGCTCCGTCGCCTACCTCCTCCGCAAGCTCCTGGTGAAGGAGCAGCCCCCGGTCGGCCAGCCCACGCCAGCCGAATCGACCAGCCTCGACCGCACCCCCCTTGCCCGCTCCGTCCGATACATCGTCCGTGGCGCTCCCGACGTGCCGGACGAGTACAACGCAACCCGCACCATCACCCCCACCGAGGTCACCTTCACCTATCCCGCCGTGCCCGACGCGCAGCTCGGCCGCGTCCACGCCTACGTCAAGGGCTGGTGGAAGCAGGACGGCGCCCGCGTTCACGCCGAGGCCGTCGGCCGGCACTTCACCGGCGACCTCGCCGACTGGCCGCAGTGGCTCGCGGCCGAGGCCCGCCGCCACGACCCGGCCGCGGCCGAGCGCGACGAGCAGGAAGCACAAGCCCACCTCGACCAACTCGCGGACCTTCGCCCGCCCATGGACCTGATCCGGGATGCCGCGAACTACCTGTCCGCCCTGCACGGCTCCGTCGGCCGGCACGACAACCTCGCCGCCAACCTCAACTGCGCCGGGTGCGAGCTCCTGGACCGGCTTCGGGCCGAGCAGCGCCGCCAGCCCCGGCCCGTCGACGGGGCGTCATGACGGGCGTCGTCGCGTACATCGTCCTCGTCGCCGTGATCACCGCCATCCTCTGCTGCCACCACGGCGCAGACGGCCGGGCCATCGGCCGAGCCACCCTCCGCATCCTCCGCCCACACAGGAGCCCCCGTTGACCGCCGCCGCCCGCTTCGCCGCCACCTACGCAGTCCTCACCGCCGCCCACGAAGTCGCCGACCACTGGATCCAGAGCGACGCCCAGGCCACGGTGAAGGGCAACCGCGACGCCAGCGGAGTCCGCGCCTGCGCTGCGCACGTCGCCACGTACACCGCGACCCAGGCCCTCGCCCTCGCCGCCGTCCAGCAGGCCACCGGCATGCGCCTGTCCTGGCGCCGGGCCGCCCTCGGCCTCGCCATCTCCGCCGCCACCCACTACGCCGCCGACCGGCAAGGCGGCCACTGGCGCGACGAACAGCCCCGCGGCGTCGTCCGGCTCGCCACCGTCACCGGCCACGCGGGCTGGCTCGCCCGAGACCCGAACGCCGGCTACCTGATGGACCAGGCCTGGCACAAGGGCTGGATCGGCGTCGCCGCCCTCATCGCTGCCACCGGACGCGAGACGCAGTGACCCCGCACCGCCGCACCGCCCGCGCCGTCATCCTCGGC